>JAYTIS010000191.1:0-3629 GCA_043731725.1 Novosphingobium sp. | reverse complement strand
ACCGGATCGTATTCAGGCGCGCTGGTACTGGGCATCGACGCCCCACCGCCGCTGCCACCACCGCCACCACTCGACCAAGCCGGCGGAGCAGCCGTTAGCATCAGCACCAACGCCAAGGCACCAACTGCGGGTTTAAACGGTAACGACATCGCAAATTCCCTTCCAGGATTTGGCGCGCTGGGCCCGACGGTTTGATCAGGTGGGCAGTACGCACGGCAAAGGCTACTCCTAGACATCATAGACCATCTCATACGCCACTGGAAGTCCCGATCCGGTTGGGTTAATTCTTACCGCGTGAGCCAAATTGAATTCAGAGTTCCCAAGTTAGAAAGAGCGTGTTGGGAATGTATTTGTTACCAGTCACTGGTTGGTCTATCGTTGCCTCGTTATGACCGATTTGTTAAAGCAAGTAGCGCTGCTAGGCGCTCTTACCGACAAACAAAGCGAGGTTATCGCCTTTGTCTCTGAGGGATTAACCAGCAAGGAAATTGCCCGGAAAATTGGCATATCCGAAAGTGCGGTCAATCAACGGATCGAAGTTATCCGGCAACGCCTGGGCGGGCTGCCGCGCGCGCAAATCGCGCGACTATATCGCCGTCAAAGCATGTTTTCGATGACCATCCAGACCAGTAATTCTCTTACAGGTAATTCAATCCAGCTTCAGCAGCGCGACAGCATGGCCCAAACCAAGTTGGTGGAGGGAGTCGTCAACTTCGCTGGGCCTGGTGCGCAGCAGGAAAGCGGCGTGTTGCAACCCTCCACAACTTCCCAAGCGCTCGATGGTCCGAACCGGCTATGGCTCCGGCTGGCGGCGATTGTCGCTGTTGCGGCCGGGATTGCGGCAACTGCACTGTTGGTTTTAAGCGTTGCGGCGACCCTTGATGCGCTGCTGGCGCGATGACCGACGGACTGTCGCTGTGGCAAATGCTATTCGAGATAATGGGCAAGCCGCTGCTGATCGCCCTGCCGCCAGTGTATCTGTTCGCGCTGATCAAGGGCGATAAGACCGACCGGCTCAGTGTTCACATTTTGGCAATTGCCGCCGTGCTCGATTTGACGCTTGCGTTGCACCAGCAGGCCAACGGGCAAAGGGGCCAATCCCGGAACGATCAACTGGTCATCGACTTGCTGCTGCTGGTAGCGCAAACTGTCATCGCTACACGTAGTTCACGCCGTTATCCGATTTTTATCGCCGCCGCCCAACTGATCATTGTCTTAGCTGAATTGCTGGGCGCGGTCGGTTTGATCGCGCTGGGAAAAACTCAATCAGCTCTGATTGGCATTGCCGCCACTATCCAGCTCTGCGCGTTTGGCTGGGGTCTTGCCGTCCATTGCATCCGGCGCCGCAACAGTGCTCCCGCAAGTGTTTTTGTAGTTTGAACCGCTCGATCCGCTGAAAATCCGCGTGTGCTATCTTGTTCTACGCAGCAACAACGTTAGATAGCTCTACGACAGCGGCGAACACGCCGCATGCTACAGGACTGTCATGGCGAGCTTCACCCTTCCCGCGAACAGCAAGATCGGCCGCAACGGCACTGCGCACCGTGTTTCGGGAGCGACCCGGGTCAAACGCTTTACCGTCTATCGCTATGACCCGGATAGCGGCCAGAACCCGCACTATGACAGCTTTGAGATCGATCTCGACTCTTGCGGGGCAATGGTGCTCGATGCGCTGATAAAAATGAAGTCCGAGCTCGATCCAACGCTGACTTTCCGTCGCTCCTGCCGCGAAGGGATCTGCGGGTCGTGCGCGATGAACATGAACGGGCGCAATGGCCTCGCTTGCACCACGGCGATCGAAGACTTGCCGGGCGATGTGCGGATCACTCCATTGCCTGCAATGGAGGTGATCAAGGACCTGGTCCCCGATTTCAAGCATTTCTATGCGCAGTACGCCTCGATCAAACCTTGGCTACAAACTGTCAGCCCCACCCCGTCGGGCAAAGAACGCCTGCAAAGCCCGGCACAGCGCGAGCAGCTGGATGGACTTTATGAGTGTATCTTATGCGCCTGTTGTTCCACGGCATGCCCGAGCTATTGGTGGAATTCGGATAAGTTTCTAGGCCCGGCGATCTTGCTCCAGGCCTATCGCTGGCTGGCCGACAGCCGTGACGAGATGACCGGCGAGCGGCTCGATGAACTTGAAGACCCGTTCCGGCTGTATCGCTGCCATACAATCATGAACTGCGCCAACGTTTGCCCCAAGGGCCTCAGCCCAGCGCGTGCGATTGCCGAGATCAAGAAGTTGCAGGCCGAGCGCCACGTTTAAGGTGAGTTCAGCAGCGTGAGTGATGATCGCGGATTCAGGAGCGCACCCGATCCGGACAACCCGGGCTGGCACACTTGGCAGCTTAACGATCCGACCCGGTTCAACAGCTGGATGTTTCCCCGACTGTTGGTGCGCCGTGATGACGACGGCAAAGCCCGGCTGCGGATGTTTCCCGAGCATCGCCACACCAACTTGGCGGACAATGTTCACGGCGGCACGGTGCTGGCGCTGATCGACATCGGACTGTTTGCCTGTTCGCGGATGCTGGGAATTATTGAAGCAGGTACGGCAGTAACGCTCGATCTGTCGGTTCAGTTCATTGGTGCAGCTAAGCCGGGCCAATCCTGCGATGCGGTGACCGAGCTGCTTAAAGAAACGCGGCGGCTGGTGTTTTTGCGCGGGATTGTCGAGCAGGAAGCGGGCGGCATTATCGCCGCTTTTTCGGGCACGATCCGCAAACCGACCGCGCCGCGATGAGCAGAGTGCTTGCGGCGTATCAGGCGCTGGTTGCAGCTGGTGAGCTGCGCCCCGATCCCGACCAAGCTGCGGCGGCGCAGCGGCTCGATCAGCTGCAACAGCAACTTGAAAAGCCCACAAGAACGTTTGTGCTCACCCGACTGCTCGGTCGCAAGTTGGAGACCCCGCGCGGGGTTTACCTGTGGGGCGGCGTGGGGCGCGGCAAGTCGATGCTCATGGACTTGCTGTTCGCGCAAACCGCGATACCGGGTAAGCGCCGCGTGCATTTCCATGCGTTCATGCTTGAGGTCCACGCCCGGCTGCGTGAAGCTCGCAAAAGCGAAACCGGCGATCCGATCCCGCCGGTCGCCGCCGCTCTGGCACAGGATCTCGCTTTGTTGGCATTCGACGAAATGGTGGTCAACAATTCGGCCGACGCCCAAATTATGAGTCGCTTGTTCACGCAGCTGATCTTGGTGCACGGGTTGTGCCTGGTGACGACATCGAACCGGGTGCCGGCCGAGCTCTATAAGGACGGGCTCAACCGCGAACATTTCCTGCCATTTATCGCGCTGATCGAGCGCGAGCTCGATGTCCTGCCCCTCAACGGTCCGCTCGATTATCGGCTTGAGCGGCTCGCCGGGATTGATAGCTGGCATACACCGCTGGGTGACGCCGCGACGGAACAGGTCCGCGAAGCGTTTTTCCGGCTGACCGACTATCCGCCCGAGGATAGCAAGCATGTCCCTTCTGCCGATTTACAACTTGGCGGTGGACGGTTGTTGCATGTACCTAAAAGCCTCAAGGGCGTGGCGGTGTTCAGTTTCAAACGGTTGTGCGGCGAACCACGCGGCGCGGCTGACTACCTCGCGGTCGCGCATGCCTATCATTCCGTCATCTTGGT
>JAYTIS010000190.1:0-2523 GCA_043731725.1 Novosphingobium sp. | reverse complement strand
CCGGCGTGGCGGCGCGAATTACGTGAGTCACAGGGTAGCTCCGGTGGCCAGACGGTGGAGGACCAGCGCCGAAAGCTGCGCGCGTGCCAGCAGGCTGGGCACAATCAGAAATTCATCGGGCGAATGGATTGCGCCGCCGCGCACGCCCATGGTGTCGACCACCGGAACCCCGCAAGCCGCGATATTGTTGCCATCACAGACCCCGCCCGAGGCGATCCGACTGATCGGGCTGCCCAGCAGCGCGCTGCATTCCTCGACGATGCCGAACAGCTTTTCCGCCCGCGGATCCAGTACCTTGGGCGGGCGGCTGATCCCGCCATGACGGTGGATGGAAACGCCGTGTTCGGCCTCAACTTGCGCGATTAGTTGGGCCAACCCCAATTCGAATTCTTCAGCCAGAACCAATTCGCGCGGGCGGATGTTGAACCGCAGTACCGCCAAATCGGGTACTACATTGGTCGCGCTACCGCCGTCGATTTTCGCTGGGTTGATGGCCAAGCCAGTGCGTTCGAGCGCCTTTAGCCCCAGCGTCAAGGCCGCAGCAGCGACAATCGCATTGCGCCCATCTTGCGGATTACGCCCGGCGTGCGCCGATTTGCCCATTACGGTCAGTGACCAGTTGCCGCTGCCGCCGCGCGCGCCTGCTAGCGTACCATCGGGCAGCGCTGAGGGCTCGTAAGTCAAAGCCGCCGCTTTGCCGCGAGCCAGTTCACCGATCAGCTCGGCCGACGACAGGCTCCCGGTTTCCTCGTCCGAATTGATCAGCACATCATAGCCCACGCTGGCCGCCGCTTCGCTCGTCTCGAACGCGACAAGTGCGGCGATAATCACCGCGATACCGCCTTTCATATCGGCGACGCCCGGACCAACCAGCGTATCGGGATCAAGCCACTGCTGCGTCTGGAACGGATGGCTCGCGGGAAACACCGTATCCATGTGCCCGGTCAGCAGAAACCGGCGCGATGCGTCGGGCCGGACGCGCAGCATCAGATGTTGGCCGTTTTCCAGCGCGCGTTCTAGTCCGTCGACGTCAACCGCGGTGACTGACGCCGGATCGGTCAGGCCGACGCCGCCGGGCAGGGCGGAAAACGCATCGGCCAGCATCGCGGCCTGTACCTTCAGCCCGGTCAGGTTGCCAGTGCCGGTGTTTACTGCGGACCAAGCCTGGACTTGAGGTAGCATTGGCGCAGCGTCGACCGCTTCGAGCAAGGCCGTTTCGAGGTGTGAAAGCTGTTGCATATGAAACTTCCCTAGCCGAGCGGGCGGCGCGCTCCAACCCCTAGCGGCGAGAGCCAGTCCAGGCCGTTGCCATCAATTCGCGCTTGCGGCATAGGCGCTGGCGTTCCTCCCCGGAATCGTCGATCACCTGCCGGTAGCGCTGGGCGTTGCCGGCGAATTTGCGTGCGAGGACTTATGAGCGAGCGGGTTGAGAAGAACGGGCTGCAGGTCGATGCGACGCTGGCGGCATTTATCGAGGACGAGGTACTCGCGCCGCAAGGCAAAGACGCCGTCACGTTCTGGGCCGGGTTCGCCGCGCTGCTCAACCGCTACGTGCCGGTCAATCGCGCGCTGCTGGCCAAGCGTAACGAACTGCAAACGCAAATCGATGCCTGGCATGTCGAACGCGCCGGCCAACCGATCAAACAAACCGAATACCAGCAGTTTCTGCTGCAGATCGGTTACCTGGTGCCTGAACCGGCGCCATTCAAAATCGGCACGCAAAACGTCGATCCTGAGATCGCGACGATGGCCGGGCCACAACTGGTGGTGCCGATGCTCAATGCGCGGTTCCTGCTCAATGCCGCCAATGCCCGCTGGGGCAGCCTCTACGATGCGTTCTACGGCACCGATGCGCTCGATGCAGCACCGGCCCAGCCCGGCGGCTATGACCAAGTGCGCGGCGCAGCGGTGATCGCGGCGGCGCGGGCGTTCTTGGACGACGCGATCCCCGGCTGGGAGGCCGCGCTGAGCGGCGGAATGAGCGAGCATCTGGTGGCGCAGCGTCCCGGCGCTTTCCTGTTCCGCCACAACGGCCTGCATATCGAAGTGCTGGTCGACCCAGAGCATCCGGTTGGTCAGACCGATCCGCTGCATGTCGCCGATGTGGTGCTGGAGAGTGCGCTAACGACAATCTGTGATCTTGAGGATTCGATCGCCGCTGTCGATGCCGAAGACAAGCTGGCGGCTTATCGCAATTGGCTGGGCGTGATTCGCGGCGATCTGACTGAGAGCTTTGAGAAAGGCGGGCACACGATGACTCGCAGCCTCAATCCCGACCGGGTATGGGGCGATCTGATCTTGCCTGGGCGCAGCTTGCTGTTCGTGCGCAATGTCGGCCATCTGATGACTAACCCGGCGGTGCTGCTGGCCGATGGTTCCGAGATTCCGGAAGGGATCCTGGATGCGGTGGTCACCAGTGCCATCGGTGCGCTGGGACTGGCCGGGCTGGGCAGCCATGCCAACAGCCGTGCGGGATCGATTTACATCGTCAAACCCAAAATGCACGGGCCTGACGAAGCTGCA
>JAYTIS010000189.1:0-3970 GCA_043731725.1 Novosphingobium sp. | reverse complement strand
ACCGCCGGAACCTTGCTAAGTGTTTGGGACACCGTCGGATATTCCACGCTGCTTGCCATTAGTAATCAATCCCTAGTGCCAAAAATCCGTGGTACCCGGCAGTGCCACTGCTGTCTTCAAAATTGGGCCCGGCCTGCGCCAGCAGACGAAGCCGTCCGTTCAACCGGCAAATCGCGCCAAGCCCCAAGCTGATTACGCCAATGCCCCCGATCGTGTCGGCGCCGCGGTGATCGGCTTCAACGCCCAATAACAGCCGGTTGCCCAGCTTGCGGGTAACGGCAATCCCGCCAGTGAAGTAATCACGATTGCCCGCGCCCGGGTTGATCGCATAGCCGCCCCCGCCGAACACCGACCACGGGCCCTGATCTTTTTGAATCCAAACCGGCAGCAGTGCCGTGACCCGCCCGGCGCCGTGGCCACCCGTTGCGGTGGGCAGAGTAATTCCAGGGAAGGCAGCGATTTGGATGCCGGCCCGGTCATCGTGAAAGAAGCGGTACTTGGCAGATAAGGCGATATCGCCTGCCCCCCATTGCCAGCCGCTGGCATCATGCGAATAGCCTGCGGACAGGCCCACGGTAAGCTGCAAATTGGGCGCCGCACCATAGTTTAGCTCTAGCCCGGTGCTGCCAGCGAAGGCGTCGCCTCTGCCTTCAATATCGGCGGCGGGGGCATAGATTTCCCAGTGGTCGGTTTCAGTCGGTTCGGGGTCATCGGTGTCGAAAGGCGGTCCAGCCAAGACCGGGCTGGTGAGCAGGAAAACGGCGCCAACCAACGCAGCGGTAGATAGGTGCGTGCATTGCATTGCCGATCCATGCGGTGCGATAGGGGCCAAGTCAAACCGCGCCAGCCATCCACAGTCCAGCGTCCGGCCCCCATTGCAGCGCGGCAAAGGCACCCCCATATCTCGCTCCACACGCGGGATTCACCTGCTCGGCGGTAATTGGGCCCGCTGTACGATTGGATAAGACATGAAAATCTACCCTCTGCTTCCCTTGCGCGACATCGTCGTGTTCCCGGGCATGGTTGTGCCGCTGTTCGTCGGTCGGGACAAATCGGTCGCCGCGCTCGAAGCGGCGATGGCCAGCGATGGGGACAAAGACATCTTCCTACTCGCCCAGCTTGATCCGGGCTGCGACGATCCGACCGAGGATGATCTGTTCGATATTGGCGTGGTCGCAACTGTCCTGCAATTGCTGAAGCTGCCCGATGGCACAGTGCGGGTGCTGGTCGAAGCCAAACAGCGCGCAAGCATGCAGACGTTCGGGTTGGAACAAGGCGTGGGCGGCGAAATGGTGGTCGCCCAAGTTGAACTGATCGAACCGATCAGTGTCTCGGGCAACGAAGTCGCGGCGATGATGCGCTCGGTCGTCGATACTTTCGCCGAATATGCCAAGCTCAATAAAAAGCTCCCGCAGGAAGCGGGGGAAGATCTGGGCGACGTGGTCGATGCTGCGGAATTGGCGGATGCAGTCGCGGCACATATCCAGGCCAAGGTTTTGGACAAGCAGGCGCTGCTATCCGAAAGCGATCCACTGAAGCGGTTGGAAATGGCGTTCAGCTTCATGGAGGGCGAGCTTGGCGTGCTGCAGGTCGAGCGGCGCATTCGCGGCCGGGTCAAGCGCCAGATGGAGAAGACCCAACGCGAATATTACCTTAACGAGCAGTTGAAGGCGATCCAGTCGGAGCTCGGCGGTGGCGAGGGCGAAGAAGCCAATGAGCTCCAAGAGCTGCAGGAAAAGATCGAAAAGCTCAAGCTATCGAAAGAAGCCCGCGCCAAAGCCAATTCCGAACTCAAGAAGCTCAAGACCATGCAGCCGATGAGCGCGGAAGCCACGGTGATCCGTAATTACCTTGATGTGCTGTTGGGGCTTCCGTGGGGCAAGAAGTCGAAGCTGAAAAAGGATATCGCTGCTGCGCAGGCCGTGCTGGACGACGATCACTACGCACTCGACAAGGTTAAGGATCGGATCGTTGAATACTTGGCGGTGCAAGCGCGCACCAACAAGCTCAAAGGCCCGATCCTGTGTCTGGTCGGCCCGCCGGGAGTGGGCAAGACCTCGCTGGGCAAATCAATCGCCCGCGCCACCGGACGTGAATTTGTTCGGCAGTCGCTAGGCGGGGTGCGCGACGAAGCCGAGATTCGCGGCCACCGGCGGACCTATATCGGATCGCTACCGGGCAAGATCATTTCTAACCTGAAGAAGGCTGGGTCGAGCAATCCGCTATTCCTGCTCGACGAGATTGACAAGTTGGGCCAGGATTTCCGCGGCGATCCGGCCTCGGCCTTGCTCGAAGTGCTCGACCCGGAACAGAATTCTAAGTTCCAGGATCACTATCTAGAACTCGACTACGATCTGTCGGACGTGATGTTCGTCTGCACCGCCAACAGTCTGAACCTGCCGCAAGCCTTGCTCGATCGGATGGAGATTATCCGGCTTGAAGGCTATACCGAGGATGAGAAGGTGGAGATCGCGACCCGCCACTTGCTCGAAAAGCAGGTTACAGCTCACGGGCTCAAGCCGGGCGAATTCACGTTGACTACCGAAGCCCTGCGCAACTTGATCCAGTATTACACGCGCGAAGCAGGCGTGCGCACGCTAGAGCGCGAGATCGCGCGACTGGCGCGCAAGAGCTTGCGCCAGATCCTCGAAGGTAAAGCCACGGAGGTCACTATCACTCCCGAAAATCTTGGCGACTTCGCTGGGGTGCGGAAATTCCGCTACGGCGTTAGCGAAGAAGACCACCAGGTTGGCGCAGTAACTGGCCTCGCTTGGACCGAGGTTGGCGGCGAGCTGCTAACGATTGAAAGCGTCACGGTCCCGGGCAAAGGCGGGGTTAAAACCACCGGCAAGCTGGGCGAAGTGATGACGGAGAGCATCCAGGCCGCCTTCAGCTTCGTCAAGGCGCGCAGCCCGGCTTACGGAATCAAACCGTCGCTAATCTCACGCAAGGATATTCACATCCATTTGCCCGAGGGCGCGGTGCCCAAGGACGGACCCTCGGCCGGGGTTGGCATGGTCACCTCGATTGTCTCGACCCTGACCGGGATTTCGGTGCGCAAGGATCTGGCAATGACCGGTGAGGTGACGTTGCGCGGTCGCGTTCTGGGAATTGGCGGGCTCAAGGAAAAACTACTCGCCGCGCTTCGCGGAGGTATCACGACAGTGCTTATTCCCGAAGAGAACCGTAAGGACTTGGCTGAAATTCCGGCGAAGGTGCTCGAAGCGCTTGAAATCATTCCGGTTTCTCACGTCGACGAAGTGCTAGCCCGCGCTTTGACTGAACCGCTGGTGCCAATCGAATGGAGCGAGGCCGACGATCTGGCCAGCCAGCCCGCAGTAGCAGGGTCTGGCGGTCCGATTGCCCCCGCCACCGCACACTGATTCGCGCTCATTATGGCGATGCTGCAACGCGGCATGACTGTTCTGAGACCGGTTGCACGCAAATGAAGCTCGAAATGGCGGAAATTCGTGGATAATCTGCGACGAATTGCGCGGTTTGGCTTTGACAGGCGGGACAAAAGCCGCTCAATTCTGCGCCAGCTTTACGAGGCGAATCGCGGCTTTTACTTAAGCATCCACAAAGGTAGGGGGATCCCGACATGAACAAGAACGATCTGATTAGCGCAGTCGCCGACACCAGCGGTCTGACCAAGAGTGATTCAACCAAAGCCGTCGAAGGCGTTTTCGAAGCAATCTCAGGCGCGTTGAAGAGCGGCGATGAAGTCCGCCTGGTGGGTTTTGGCACATTTTCGGTGGCCAAGCGCAAGGCTTCAACCGGTCGCAATCCGCGTACCGGCGAACCAATGAGCATCAAGGCATCGTCGCAGCCTAAATTCAAGGCCGGTAAGGGCCTTAAGGACGCCGTCAACTAAGCTTGACGCATCAGGGCTGCGCCTCGCAGCCCGGCACAGTAAATTCGCCGCGCTTGGCTTCGGTTAAGCGCGGCTTTTTATATTTGGGGACGGCGG
>JAYTIS010000188.1:0-3332 GCA_043731725.1 Novosphingobium sp. | reverse complement strand
TACCGGCGGATCGATCAAGCCGGTGGGGCGGATCACCTGTTCGGCAAACACCCCGCCCGATTGTTCCATCTCCCACCCACCGGGCGTGGCTGAAACCGCGACGGTCTGCGGGCGCATCGCATCCCATTCATTGAACCGCAGCGGGCGGTTGTCGATGCAGCTGGGCAAGCGAAAGCCATATTCGGCGAGCGTGATCTTGCGGCGGTGATCGCCTTTGCTCATCGCGCCGATCTGCGGCACGGTCTGATGGCTTTCATCGACGAACAGCAGTGCATTGTCGGGCAGATATTCGAACAAAGTTGGCGGCGGCTCGCCCGGCAAACGTCCGGTCAGGAACCGGCTGTAATTCTCGATCCCGGCGCAACTGCCGGTGGCGGCGATCATCTCGAGGTCGAAATTGGTGCGCTGTTCCAGCCGCTGATGCTCGAGCAGTTTGCCCTCGGCCTCAAGCTCTTTGAGCCGCTCGGTCAGCTCGAACCGGATCGCCTGCGTCGCCTGCTTCATCGTCGGGCCGGGGGTGACATAGTGCGAATTGGCATAGACGCGGATGTTGTCCAAGCTCGCACCCTTCTTGCCGGTCAGCGGATCGAACTCGGCAATCTCCTCGATATCATCGCCGAAAAAGCTGATCCGCCACGCCATGTCTTCATAATGCGAGGGGAAAATCTCCAGATTATCGCCGCGCACGCGAAAGTTGCCGCGCGCGAAGGCGGCGTCGTTGCGCTTGTATTGCAGCGCCACCAGCTTGCGGATGATCTCGCGCTGGTCGGCGCTTTCGCCCTTTTTCAGGTCGAAGATCATCGCCGAATAGGTCTCGACCGAGCCAATGCCGTAGATGCAGCTGACCGAAGCGACGATGATCACGTCATCGCGTTCGAGCAGCGAGCGGGTGGCCGAATGGCGCATCCGGTCGATCGCCTCGTTCACCGAGCTTTCCTTCTCGATGTAGGTATCGCTGCGCGGCACATAGGCCTCGGGCTGATAGTAATCGTAGTACGAGACGAAAAACTCAACCGCGTTGTCCGGAAAGAAGCTGCGGAATTCGCCGTAGAGTTGCGCCGCCAAGATCTTGTTGGGGGCCAGGATCAGCGCCGGGCGCTGCAGCTGTTCAATCACCTTGGCCATGGTGAAAGTCTTGCCGCTGCCGGTCACCCCCAGCAGCACCTGCGTAGTGTCATCCGCTTCGAGCCCCGCCACCAGTTCGGCAATCGCGCGCGGCTGATCGCCGGCCGGCTGGTATTCGCTGACCAGCGTAAATGGCCTACCGCCATCAATTTTAGTCGGCCGGGCTGGGCGGTGCGGGACGAAAGCGCCGGAGGTATCGGGCTCTTCCAGCCCTCTGCGGATAACGAGTTGAGCCATTTGGGACATATGGCGAACATCGAGCGACGATGCAATGTGCCATGCCAGGCCATGCCGTCTGATGACCCCGCAAATTGCCCCATCGGCCCTGATCCACCGCGCAACCTTATGGATTCGAAAAGACCGACCAAAGGATCGGGATGTTGAATCAATCTCAAGCCTTGTTAGGCAAATACGGCGGGGCCTAAAAAATATTAAATCCGGAACCAGCCCATGAGCAGATCGACGAAAATCCTTGTACTTGGCAACAATGCGGTCGCCGATTACCTTTCCCGCATCCAGGCGGGCGTAAGGCGCAAGGGCCAGATTTCCGGCCTTTTGACGGCGATCGAAAATACGTTCCATTCCGGCCGCCCGATTGTCGAGGTCTTGGCGGACGAGACGATCGCCGGGATCGTTTTGACGCCGCCGTACTCCGATGATCGTCTTGTGTTGAGCTTGCTGGAGGAGCGCAAGTTTCGCTTCGTCCGGATTTCGGCGCTGCTCGACCCAGAGCGCGGCAGCTGTGTGATGATGGATGAATACGCCGCCGCGCGCGCCGTCACCGATCTGCTGCGGAGCAGGGGCCACCGCCGTATCGGCATCATGCGCGGGCCGAATTCGCACCTGATAAGCATCCGGCGCTATAACGGTTATGCCCGTGCGCTGGGCGGGAAGGGACTGCAGATCGATCAGTCGCTGGTCGCTCAGGGAGATTTCTCGCGCGAATCCGGTCGCGCGATGGCGGGCAAGCTGTTCGCCGCCAGACCCACGGCGATCTTCGCCAGCAACGATGATATGGCAGCGGGCATTATCGACGCGGCCAAGCTGGCCAATATCGACATTCCGAGAACGATCTCGCTGGTCGGCTATGATGACAATCCCCTTGCAAGCCAGGTCCGCCCGCGGCTAACCTCGGTCCGTCAGCCGCTTGAGCAGATGGGTGAGGCCGCCTGTCAGATCCTGATTGACCGCATCAGCTTGCCTAGCAAGGGACCAGAGACCGTCGTCATTCCGCACGAGATCGTGGAGCGCGAATCGGTGGTCGAATTCAGGCCCGACGCGCAACTATCCAAGCTGGCGGGCTGATAGAAGCCTTTCCCACAACCGCAATTATCGCATTGCAGCGAAACCACTCGAAGTATCGGGCTCTTAGCCCCCCGGCGAACAACGCGTTGTGACTTGGCAGAGTTGAGGGGAACGAACCGCCAACCTGCGATGCAGGTTGTTCCATCGATCAAGCCGCGTTAGCCTGAGCTAGGCGAACAAGGGGGCGACCAATGGCGGACTGGGTCGAACAACTCGAACGGTTGACGCAGCTGCACCGGACAGGCGCGCTGACCGATGCCGAATTTGCGGCACAGAAGGCCAAGCTGCTCGCGGCGCAGGACGCAGTACCGCCGGCTGCGCCCGCCAACTATCAGCCCGCTCCGGTTTGGGATCATCGCTCCGAACTGCCGGAGCGCAGCGGGGGGTTGCCCAAGGCGGTGATGTTTGGCGTCCCCGCCGCGCTGGTGCTGCTGCTGGCGGCGTGGTTCGGGTCGTCCCTGGTGTCGCGTGGTCCCGATCCAGCGCTAAGCTCTGGTGCGATCGCCAGCGCGACAGCCACCGACGCGGCATTGGCACTGGCCACGCCCAGCCAAGAGGCAGCCCTGCCGGTGGCGCTGGACGGCACGCTGCAATATGCTGCGGCAGAGCAATGCACCGCCGGGCCAGTGCTGGCGGCGATCTACAAAAAGCTTGATGCGGCGATGGAACTGGGCAGCGGTAAAGGCGTGACTGTCAAATTGGATGCGTGGGATGAGCCGCTGGGTGTGTGGGCCAAATCTGTGACCGACCATTCCGGGCTGACCACGCAGGAAAGTGCGATCAAGTTTCCCGCTGCGAGCACCTGGCATGGCTTGCGGCTGAGCCGGCTCACCGCCCGGCGTCTGAGCCCGGCCGACAGCGAACCCACCTACATCCGCTCGATCAGTTTCCTCGATCCTGCC
>JAYTIS010000187.1:0-18392 GCA_043731725.1 Novosphingobium sp. | reverse complement strand
CGGCGCGCTGCTTGAGCGCTTCGGCGGTCTTCTGCGAATCGGTGATGTCGAGCACGGTCAGCAGACCATTGCCATCGGGCAGCGGCACCCCGGCGAACTCAAGCGTGCGGCCATCGGCCAGCACTGCACGGCCGCCCGTCTGCTTGCGGTCAAGCGTGGCCGCGCGCACAACGTCGCCGACTTGTTTCGCTTTGACGGGCCTGGCCAGCCGCCGGGCGATCTTTTCGATCAGCAGTTCTATTCGCGGATGGGTGTCGAGGAAGTCGTCTTCCAGCCCCCAGTCGGCGGCGAACCGGCGGTTCCACAACTGCAAGTGGCCATCGGGGGCGAACACTGCGACCGATTCGAACAGACTGTCGAACGTGGCAGTACGGGTGCGCAGCAAGGTGTCGCGCACCGCCGACAGGCGCAATTGCTCGGTACGGTCCTCGGCGATCAGGATCAGTCCGCCGTCGGGCAGCGGCTGGGCGACCACCCGCAAATGCGTGCCATCGGCCAGCACCCAGGCTTCTTCCTGCACCGCTCCGGCAGTGAACCAACCCGCGCGCTCACGCCGCCAGGCCGGAAAATCGCGCGCCTCGGGGACACGGCCGGCATCGCGCGCCAAATCGAGCAGCCGCTCAAACGGCGGCGGATCGAGCAACAGCTTGGGAGTAAGCGCAAAGATTCGCTGAAATGGCGAGTTGGCGAAAGTCAGCTGGCGCTTGGCATCGAACTGCGCGACCCCGGCGGCGAGCTGATCGAGCATCGCGCGTTGGGCATCGCGGAAGGCGCGGAGCGACCGGCTGAGCTCCTCCATCTCCTCAACATCGACGGCATATCCAGCCACGCCTTCGGCGCCGAGCGGCAGATCCGATACTCGTAGTGCGCGGCGTTGACCGTCAATCGTGGCTGTAACCATCCGTTCGATCGGCAGTTGCTTCCCTGCCGCCTGCAGAGCGACCTGCTGCGCTGTCAGCCCGTCGACGCTCTCGACCAATTCGATCGCGTCGGCCACTACCTGACGCGCATCCTGCCCGGCCACCGCCCGGACGTAGGCCTGATTAACCAGCCGCAATTCGCCTTCGGGCCCGCGAAACCACATTGGCATCGGCGCGGCTTCGATCAGCCCGACCAAGGCCTGGAAATCGCCCTGCGCGCGCGATGCTTCGTCGCGCAAATGAACCAGTTCGCTCTCGCTGTCTGAAAAGTCGAATACCCATACCAAAGCTGCACCGCCGGGCGAAACCTGCGGATCGGCCAGATGCCCGCGCAGCGCCAGGCTGCGCTTGGACCCGCGCGGAGTGACCACCAGCCGAAACGGTGCGGCGGTGCGCTGGGTAACCCGCACCGCTGCGGTCAACTCGTCCAACTGATCCTTGGTCAGCCCGCCGCCACCGCCATCGATGCGGCCGCCGTCAAGTTCGGTTAGAAATTGCGGCACCGCATCGAGCCCCAGCCAATTGGCCAGCCGCTGGGGCGCCTCGATCTTGCCATCGGCACGTACCAGCAGGGGCAGCGCCGGGCTTTCATCGACCATCCGCGCCAGCCGCCGCGCATGCCGCTGCCCAGCCTCCGCCTTGCGCACCCGCGTGCGCGCGCCCAGCAGCGCCCACAGCGCTGCCATAGTCCAGGCCGCCAGCAGCAACCCCAGCAAGACCAGCGCGTTGGAGGTAAGCGTCATCGCGCCTTCGCTATGCGCGAGGTGTGAAATTGGCAAGCCAACACATCGCTATCCCGGTTCAAACCGGGGAAGGCGGGACGATTAGTATCGGTAGTGATCGGGCTTGAATGGGCCTTCGCTGGGGACGCCGATATACGCCGACTGTTTCGGTGTAAGCTTGGTCAGCTTCACCCCAAGCTTGTCGAGATGCAGCGCCGCGACTTTTTCGTCCAGGTGCTTGGGCAATACATAGACATCATTGCCGTATTGTTCGCCCTTGGTCCACAGTTCGATCTGCGCCAGCGTCTGGTTGGTGAAGCTAGCCGACATAACGAAGCTGGGATGGCCAGTGGCGCAGCCCAAGTTGACCAGGCGGCCCTTGGCCAGAATGATGATCTGCTTGCCGTCGGGGAACTTGACCAGATCGGTGCCCGGCTTGACCTCGGTCCATTCGTAATTGGACAACGCGGCGATCTGAATCTCGCTGTCGAAGTGCCCGATGTTGCAGACGATGCTCATCGGTTTCATTGCCGCCATGTGTTCAGCAGTGATCACGTCGGCATTGCCGGTAGCGGTGCAGAAAATGTCGGCGCGGGTCACGGCCTCTTCCATGGTGACGACTTCGAACCCTTCCATCGCGGCCTGCAGCGCGCAGATCGGATCGACTTCGGTGACCATCACACGCGCGCCGCCGTTGCGCAGCGATTGGGCGCTGCCCTTGCCGACATCGCCAAAGCCCGCGACGCAAGCGACCTTGCCGGCCAGCATCACATCGGTGGCGCGGCGGATCGCGTCGACCAGCGATTCCTTGCAGCCATAGAGATTGTCGAACTTCGACTTGGTGACGCTGTCATTTACATTGATCGCGGGGAACGGAAGTTCACCCTTCTTGGCGATTTCGTACAAACGGTGAACCCCGGTGGTGGTTTCCTCGCTCACGCCCTTCAGGTTGCGTACGGTCTCGGTTAGATAGCCCGGGTACTTAGCCACATAGGCTTTCAAGGCGCGCTGAAATTCGATTTCTTCCTCGTTCTCGGGCTCGGCGAGCGATGCTCCGGCTTCAAGCTTGGCGCCCCACAGCGCGAACATGGTCGCGTCGCCGCCATCGTCTAAGATGATGTTCGCGGTTGTGCCGTCCGTGTCCGCGCCCCAGTTGAAGATGTCCCCGACATAGTCCCAGTAATCGGCTAAGCTCTCTCCCTTGATCGCGAATACCGGCACACCGGTGGCGGCGATTGCTGCCGCAGCGTGGTCCTGAGTTGAAAAGATATTGCAGGTCGCCCACCGAACCTGCGCGCCCAACGCAGTCAGCGTCTCGATCAGCACTGCGGTCTGGATAGTCATGTGCAGCGAACCGGTGATGCGCGCGCCCTTGAGCGGCTGTGACGCGCCAAATTCGTGGCGAAGGGCCATCAGGCCTGGCATTTCGGTTTCGGCAATTCGAATTTCGGCGCGACCATATTCGGCCAGACCGAGGTCGGCGATCACGTAATCTTGGGCACTGGCTAAAACGGTGGCCACGGTAAAGCTCCTGTCAATTGGATCGGGCGCGCTACCGCAGACGTAAAACGGCGGCGCCACCAATGACACCGCCCTTAGCCTCGCACCATGCTTGAGGCAAATATAAAGATATCTTTATATGTTTTCCAAGTTGCGCAAGACTGCTTGCGCAAGAGGGCGGCGGTGAAGCGTCTGCCCGGCCCGCCCGCCGGTGCTGCCCGCTTCACTCTGATCCGGAAAGATTCGGTCTCAATCCTGCCCCCCGGATGCCCCCACTCCGCCGCACTAGCTTTGGCGGCGAGCGAACCGATCAGATCAGCGCAGCCAGGCCATCTGGTGTGCGCCATTGTCTAGTAAGTCATTCGCGGCCTCGACCAGCGGGCTCAACCCACGCATGGCGGCCAACGTGCTGGCGACTTGTTTGAGTTGGCCGCAGTTCAACCAAGGGTGGCCTTGTCCATATTGGTTGGCCATTTGCACGCTCAGCTTGTCGAGCGCCCGGTCGGCTCTGCCCGCACCAAGGCGCGCAGCATAATCGGCCTTGAGTTCGCGCGCTGCGGCATTGAGTTCGCCGATGTGATTGGTGGTGAAACGCCCGTATTCGTGCTGGAAGTTGTCCTTCGTGGTGCGGCAGCGCAGCCCGGTTACCATCAGCATAATGTCTAACCGGCGAATTTTCTCCGCTTGCCCCATGCCGCCCGCTGTGGCTGGAAAGGACATAACCATGCCCGCTGCGGCAACGCAGGCCGCAAACCCCTTGATCGTCATCTGTAGTCTCCCGGCGGGACCCGTACCCGCGACCAGCAAGATCGCTCATCCGCTTTACTCAATCTTAAATCAGGTCAGTAAAGCGAAATTAAGCATTCCCCGGGCCGTTGCAGGCTGGCGCGCAAACCCTATATTCGGCGCAAGAATCACGCCCATTTCAACCTGGAGAATAATTTATGACGATCGCTGTTGGCGACAAGCTGCCCGATGTTAAGCTGGTCAAGATGACCGAGGCCGGGCCGGACGCGGTCCAAAGCGCTGACTATTTCGCCGGCAAGCGAGTCGCGCTATTCTCGGTCCCGGGGGCCTTCACCCCCACATGCTCGGTCAAGCATCTTCCCGGCTTCGTTGAAAAAGCCGGTGAGATCAAAGCCAAGGGCATCGACGAAATTGCCTGCACCGCGGTCAACGACCCGTTCGTGCTGGGCGCATGGAGCAAGAGCGGCGACGCGGCAGACATTACCATGCTGGCGGACGGCAACGGCGATTTTGCCGAAGCGCTGGGGCTTACTATGGACGGGAGCGCTTATGGTTTGGGCAAGCGCGGCCAACGCTTTTCAATGGTGATCAATGACGGGACGGTGGAGCAACTCCATGTCGAGGGACCCGGCGAATTCAAAGTCAGCTCGGCCGAGTACATGCTCGAGCAGCTTTGAACTGATCGAGATGTGGATGCAGCTGGCAATCAAGGCAACGCTTTCGGGGCTGTTGATTGCCGCTGCATCCGAACTTGCCCGGCGAAGCCCGGGCTGGGGCGGACTAATCGCGTCGCTGCCAATGGTCTCGCTCACCGCAATGCTGTGGCTATGGCACGACACCTCTGACCCGACCCGGATTGCTGACCTAGCCCTTTCTTCTACACTCTTTGTGCTGGCCTCGTTGCCGGCTTTCATCGCAATGGCGCTGCTGCTTCGGCGTGGCAGCACGATCCCAATGGCGTTTGCGGTGTTCGTGGCAGTTGCTCTGGCGGGCTATCTGGCAATGATCTGGACCGGCAAACGAATGGGCTGGCCCATCTAGCTTCACTCGGTCAAGGGAAGCGCGTATGTTACGGTCGCTTGCCCGACTGGACGCGCGCGGTCGTCTTGGTAAAGCAAGACATCAACTGTTGCGAGCCGCCGCCCAAGCCTGAGGACGCGGGCTTCGGCGTAGATCCGGCTTAGCTGCACCCCGCGCAGAAAGCTGTAGTTGAGGTTGCTGGTCACCGCCATCGCCACTGGGCCGATGTGGGCCAAGATCACTGCATAGGCAGCATGGTCGGCCAGCCCCATTTGCGTTGGGCCCGACACCATGTTCCCGGGGCGCAGGTTGGCCACATCAGGGTCGAGCGTTACCAGCGCGCGGCCCGGCCCGATCTCCGCCACCGTGGTGGTGGCTGCGCCTGAGCGCTCGGGGAAAGCCCCAGCAAAAAAAGTCGCCATGTCGGCCAGGGTCATCACGGGCTTTAGTTCACCGGACAAGGTCAATATCCCATCAGAGCAAGCACTTCTTTCCGGCTGCGCGAATCATCAAGAAAGCATCCGAGCAGACGGCTGGTGATCATGCTGACTCCCGGCGTCTTAACGCCGCGCCCTGTCATGCAGCCGTGCTGAGCATTGATTACCACCGCCACGCCGTGCGGGTGCAGCTTGTCCCAGATGCATTGCGCGACCTCGGCGGTCAGCCGTTCCTGAATTTGCAGCCGTTCGGCAAAGCCATGCAGCACGCGGGCAAGTTTCGAGATGCCGACCACCTTGTCGCGCGGCATGTAGGCGATGGCGGCAGTGCCGGTGATTGGCGCCATATGGTGTTCGCAGTGGGATTGGAACGGGATGTCTTTGAGTAGCACCAATTCGTTGTAGCCGCCCACTTCTTCAAACTGGCGCGCCAGATGGCTGGCAGGATCACTGCCATAGCCTTGGCAATATTCTTTCCAAGCTCGCCCCACCCGCGCCGGGGTATCAAGCAACCCCTCGCGCTCCGGATCATCGCCCGACCAGCGAATCAACGTCCGGATTGCGTCCTGAACTTCATCGGGGACCGCCAGCTTGCCCTTCAATTCCTCGTCAAGCGAACTGTCGTCGGGATCGTGCGCGCAATTCATCTTATTCTCCTCAACGCGGACGGCGCAGTAGGCCGCCGCGGCGAAACAGCCCGCGCCGCCGGCTCATCGGTTCGAACAGTTCTTCGGGCCGTTCGGGATCGAGCAGCGCATTGTCTGCCATTGTTTTCTCTGCATCGGTTAAAGGACGCAAGGTAAAAGGAGCAAGGTATTTGCCGGTCCGAGGGGCCTGCGTGATCAGGTCAGCCATTGAAGGATTATGGGCCAGCCGAGCCGCCACGTCCGCTTCGCTCAGCCCGGTGTGTTCGGCCAGCAACGTAATCCTCAAACGATTGATTGGCGCGCGCGCATGCTCGTTGCCGGCGCGGGCGGCGTCAATGAACAAGTCACACTCGCTGTCCAGCCCCATCGAACGGTTGTTCATATTGGCCGAGCCGACCCGCACCACTTCATCGTCAACAATCATCACTTTGGAATGAACGTAAATCCCGGTGCCGGCCGCGTTGAAAGGCATGAATATCCGTAGCCGGTTGTCCGGATCGCGGGCTCCGATCGCATGGCACAGTTGCACCCGCGCGCCATCCATCGCGCGCTGCTCCAGCCAGCCATGGGCCGTCTCAGGATTGATCAAAATGATCTCGGGCGGGTTGGGTTGATCGAGCCGTTCGGCCAGCGCTTCGGCGATCGTGCGACTGGCGAAATACTGGCTTTCGGCATAAATGAATTGCTGGGCTCGCGCGATGTGTTCGACGAACAGGGCTTCGATCTCGTGCACGGCTTCGCAGCCGCGCCACGCCGCCCGAGTCCGCGCGATGCCCACCTCGACATCTTCGAACTCGGCGCTCAGTCCTTTCGGCCAGGCGCTTTCGGACTGCGTAGCGCAGGGTTTGAGCGGCTTGCCCCCAGCCCGCTTCCAGCGGTCGCGGCCGAGCTCAGCCAATGCCCCTGCGGCCTCGCCTTCGACCAGCATAGTCAGGTCATGCCACGGTCCGTAAAGCTTCTTGCTATAGGGCTTATGGCGGCGCGGATCGGCCTCCAGATGCTCGGGCGTGTCCCACCGTTCCGAGGTCATATCGATCCCGCCGCAGACCGCGAACATATCGTCAATCACCACCACTTTCTGGTGGTGGCTGCACCCCACCGGATGCGCCGAATCAAGCTTGAAGTCGATCGACGGATTCAGCATCCACCGGATCAAGTCGAGAATCATCGAGCCGCGGAACAGGAACTTTAACGCACCAAAATTCCATTTAAGCACACGCACTTGCAAGCCCGGCCGGCGTCCGCAGAGCCATATCATGAACGCCCCCAGCCGGGCGGGATATGCTGCTTTGCGTGGAAGATTCCAGAACTTACGGCCATCCCCCAGCCGCATCCGCGTATCGAAATCCCAGCCAATCATGTGGATGCGCTGGCGCGCGCCCAGCATTGCCTGTTGCATCAGCGCGAAATAGTCGGCGGCATCGATCACGACATGGGCACGACTCGCCCGGGCGAAGCGCCAGACGGAAGTGTGCGGCGCGGCTTCGATCGGTTCAGAATCCATTCTTAGGGGCATATCCGCCGCTGCGGGCCGCGTCACGCCTCCGATGCGCTTTGGCTGACAAAAAGCGTATAACCTGCCGAAGCGAGGAACCACGTGGCCGCACCGCTCTGGACCCGCTAGCCTCAAAGCTTCTAGATGCAGCCGAATCGGTTAGTTGCTAGGACGCGCGAATGGACCAAGCTGATACGGTAATTGTCGGGGCGGGCCATGGCGGCGCGCAAGCTGCGATCGCACTGCGTCAGCACGGCTTTAGCGGCTCGATCTTGCTGATCGGGCGCGAACCTGAAATTCCATACGAGCGCCCGCCGCTGTCGAAGGAATACCTCGCACGCGAAAAAACCTTCGAGCGGATCTGCCTGCGCCCCGAACACTTCTGGGGTGACAAACAAATCGCATTGATGCGCGGCAGCGAAGTGGTGCGGATCGATCCGTCCGCGCATCAGCTGGTGCTGAACGACGGCGCGGTGATCACTTACGGCCAAGCAATTTGGGCAACCGGCGGCGATCCGCGGCGACTGGCCTGCCCCGGCGCTGAGCTGGCCGGAGTCCATGCGGTGCGTACCCGCGCCGATGTCGATCAACTAATGGCCGAAATTGATGCTGGCGCGCGCCGCGCGGTGGTGGTCGGCGGTGGCTATATTGGGCTAGAGGCGGCGGCGGTGCTGACCAAGTTGGGCCTGGCGGTCACCGTGTTGGAAATGCTCCCGCGCGTGCTGGCGCGGGTCGCGGGCGAAACCCTTTCAACGTTTTTCGAAGGCGAGCACCGCTCCCACGGCGTTGATCTGCGTACAGACACCGCAGTCGAAGCGCTCGTCGGCGAAAACGGCCGGGTCAGCGGCGTAACTCTGGCGGATGGCACTACCCTGCCCGCCGACATAGTTATTGCGGGTATCGGCATAATCCCCGCGGTCGGTCCGCTGCTCAGCGCCGGGGCGGCCGGCGGCAACGGGATCGACGTCGATGAGTTCTGCCGTACCAGCTTGCCCGATGTGTATGCCATCGGGGACTGCGCCGCTCAGGCTAATGGCTTTGCCAATAACGCGGTGGTGCGGCTCGAATCGGTGCAAAATGCCAACGACATGGCTATCTGCGCCGCCAAGGCAATTTGCGGAGATCCGCAACCCTACGGTTCGACGCCGTGGTTCTGGTCGAACCAGTATGACCTCAGGCTGCAAACGGTCGGTCTGACGCTCGGCTTCGATCAGGAGATAATTCGCGGCGATCCGGCGGCGCGCTCGTTTGCGGTGATCTACCTGCGCCAAGGCCAGGTGATCGCGCTCGACTGCGTGAACAGCGTCAAAGACTATGCCCAGGGGCGGAAGCTGGTCGAAGCAAAGTTTAAGCCCGACGACCCCGAACTTCTGGCAGACCCTGCGGTGCTCCTCAAAGACCTGCTCGCTGCTGCGAGCGGTTGATTACTCCGCTCGCCCGGCTAGGCTGGGCGAAGACAAGGATAGGCGCGCAATGGCAGGACGTTATTTCGAAGATTGGCAATTGGGCGACCGCCTAGACCATGAAATCCATCGCACGGTGACCGAGACCGACAACCTGCTGTTTTCCGTGATGACGCACAACCCGCAGCCATTGCATATCGATGCCGAAGCCGCGCGGGCGAGCGAGTTTGGGCAGATCCTGGTCAATGGCACTTTCACCTTTGCACTGATGGTCGGGCTGTCGGTCAGCGACACCACACTTGGCACGCTGGTGGCTAACCTGGGATACGACCAACTGGTGATGCCCAAGCCGGTGTTCATTGGCGACACCATGCGCGCCAGCAGTGAAGTGACCGCGCTGAAGCCGTCGGGTTCACGTCCCGCGGCCGGGATCATCACCTTCCGTCACCAATTGACCAACCAACGCGACGAGGTGGTTTGTACTTGCCTGCGCACCGCCTTAATTATGCGCCGTAGCGCGCCGGAGACCTCCTGACATGCAAATCGGAATTGTCGGCGCTGGTAAGATGGGCGGCAACATGGCTCAGCGGTTGCTGCGCGGCGGGCACCAGGTTGCCATTCAGGATATCAATCCGACGGCCTACGCCCCCATAGTCGCCGCCGGTGCGGCCGGATTTGCAACCTTGGCTGAGCTGGTTGGTCAGTTGACTGCGCCGCGCACGGTCTGGCTGATGGTCCCCGCTGGCGCGATTACCGACAGTGCCATTGCCGCGCTTGCCGATTTGCTCCAGCCGGGTGACACGTTGATTGACGGTGGCAATTCGCATTTCAAGGACAGCGTGGCGCGCGCCGCCATGCTCGCGCAAAAGCATATCGACATGCTCGACGTCGGGACCAGTGGCGGAGTCTACGGGCTTGATCGCGGATATTGCCTGATGGTCGGCGGTGCTAAGAGCGCGGCCGAGCGCAACGCGCCGATTTTTGCGACGCTCGCACCGGGCCCAGGTCAGATATCGCGTACGCCCGCGCGCGCTATGGCTGGTGTCGCAGCTGCCATTTCTGCCGATACCGCCGAACAAGGCTGGCTCTATTGTGGGCCGGCCGGCGCCGGTCACTATGTCAAGATGGTCCACAACGGGATCGAATATGGGATGATGCAAGCTTATGCCGAAGGCTTCGCGCTGCTCGCCAGCGCGGATAGTGCCGGTGTCCCAGAAGGACGGCGTTACGATCTTGATTGCGGCGCAATTGCCGAGCTATGGCGGCGCGGCAGCGTGGTCACGTCATGGTTGCTCGATCTCAGCGCTGATGCGCTCGCCGAACATCCCGATCTCGCGCCTTTTTCGCCGCAAGTGCAGGATTCGGGCGAGGGTCGCTGGACGGTCGAGGCCGCGCTCGAACAACAAGTGTCGACTCCAGTGCTGACCATGGCACTTTACGAACGGTTTCGCTCGCGCCTCAGCGATGGGTTTGGTGATCGGCTACTGTCGGCAATGCGGTTCAAATTCGGCGGTCATGTCGCGCCCAAACTCTGACGGTTTCCCCCGGTCAGTCGGGCGAGGCTATTCAACTCGCCTTGGGCGGGCAGGTAAACATCGACCCGGTGCCTTCGACCCGGGCGTTGCGCATGGTCATTACAAAGCCGGCCGGCGCGGTGATGCGAAGCGGTGCGCCAACCGCAGCAAGTTGCGCCCCTGCCGCAGCAAAACAGCTTAGCGGTACGCGGGTCTGAACCACCACACCCGACGGCGCGGCCCGGATCATGCTCCCCAAGTCGAGCGTGGCCCCACCCATCGCAATCAACATTGGCCCGGGCACTGCGCGGTCAATCCGCCAATCGAGCAACAATACGAATCCTTCGTCCAGCTGGCGTGTTAAACTTACCGGCGGCCCTTCGATTGACAGCGTACTCAGACTATTCCAGCTAAATTGGCGGGCATCCTCTTGGGCTCCAAGGTCGATTGCGCGGTCGCTAATCGCCCCGTCAGAGCCTTGGTGCCACGGCGCGGGTATCTTGCCGCGCACTACGAAAACGCCGGCATTGGCTTCAGCAACGAGTTGGATCATCGGGTCTTCGTTGACTCGCCCGGTGGACGCGGGCCGCGCGTAACTCAGACCGTAACCCCGCGCAAACAGCGGACTTTCCACCGGCGAGCGCGCGTCGGCGGGCCAGGCGAATGACAGCCGCCCGGTAAAATCGCGCAGCGATGTGCCGCTGCGCTGCGCTACCAGTACATCCGCGACACCGTTGCCCTGCGTGCCTGGCAGCCAGGCTGCGACGAAAGCGTCGGAGTGATTGATCAGCTGGCCGGTGAACAGCGGGCGGCCTGACAGGAATACTGTAACCACCTTGATCCCTTGCGCCTTAAGCCGTGCGATCAGCGCAGTTTCTTCGGGCGCGGCGCGGTATGCCAGATCAGGCACATCGCCTTCAAATTCGGCATAAGGCTTTTCGCCGACTACCACCACCGCGACATCGGGCCGAGCAGTGAAGCTGCCATTGGCCGACAGAATGGCCTGACCGCCGGCCGCTTGCACCTGCTGCATGATCGCCTGGCCGATCGTCTGGCCGTTGGGAAAATCTGCAGCAGTGGTATCGGTGCCTTGCCAGGTGATGGTCCAACCACCCGCCTGCATCGCCATATTATCCGCGCCAGCTCCGGTGATCAGTACCTTGGACCCGGCCCGCAGCGGCAGCAGACCGCCTTCATTTTTGAGCAGGACGAGCGACTTGGCGGCCGCCTCGCGCGCCAGCGCCAGATGATCCGAGGCGCCGATCTGCTTCGCGTCGCCGCGCTCCACAGGACTTGAGCCCATCAGTCCCAGCTTGAATTTGACCCGCAGCACCCGGCGCACTGCATCGTCGAGCCGGGCCATCGGGATTGTCCCGTCGCGGGCTTCGCGCACAGTTGCTTCGAACAGTCCCTTCCAACTGTCCGGAGCCATAAACAGGTCGAGCCCAGCGTTGATTGCGGCCGCGCAATCGGTGGCCGAACAGCCCGGCACTTGGCCGTGGCCGTTCCAGTCCCCGACAACTATGCCCGCAAAGCCCATGCGCTGCTTGAGCACCCCGGTAATCAGACTGCCGTTGCCGTGATTCTTGACCCCATTCCAGCCTGAGAAGCTGACCATCACGGTTAGCGACCCGGCATTGATCGCGGCGGGATAGCCCTGCGCATGACGGGCAATCAGATCACTTTCGGAAACGCGTGCATCGCCTTGATCGCGGCCATCAAATGTACCACCATCGGCCAGAAAGTGCTTAGCCGTACCCGCGACATGACCAGCCGAGAGCGGACGGCCGCTGACCAGAGGACCTTGCAGCCCCAGCATCATTGCCCGGGCATAGGCTGCAACCAAAGCTGGATCAGACGAATAGCCTTCATAGCTTCGGCCCCAGCGCAAATCCTGCGGCACCGCTAACGTTGGAGCGAAGGTCCATTCGATTCCGCTTCCGGCTATTTCAGCGGCAGTGGCCGCGCCGATCCGTTCGATCAGTGCCGGATCGTGCGCCGCGCCCAAGCCGATGTTGTGCGGAAAGATCGTTGCGCCTGGCAGGTTGGAATGGCCGTGAACCGCGTCGACCCCAAACAGGATCGGGATCCCGGCACCGGCCTTGGCCGATGCGGCGCGGAATTCGTCCACCATCCGCCGCCATTTGACCGCATCAGCCCGCTCATCGCCGTAAGGCCCTGAATTGCCGCCGGCCAAGATCGAGCCGAGCGGATAAATGGCCAGATCGGTCGGGGTGATCGCGCTGATATCAGCCTGGATGATTTGCCCAACCTTTTGCTCGATTGTGAGCCGGGCTAAGAGTCGGTCGATCGCGGCCTCCGTGGCGGGGGAAGTCAGCGCGGCCGGACTGTGCGCCACCGGCCAGCGTGCCGGATCGGCCCGCGCCGCCAGTGGCACAGTGCCAAATGGCTTTGCTTGAATGGCTACAGCGGCGCAGCCCATACCGGCCAGTGCCACAGCTGCAATTGCATGCCTGATTGCCATCTCTACCCAATCCCGGAAACTTTTTTGATAACGTTCTCATTGCTGCATTGGCAGGAGTTTGGGGGGAAATCAAGCGCGCAGTTAATGCGCTTGGCGGGTCACCGAAAGCAGCACGGCGGCGGCGGCGGCCAGCACTGCGAGCAGCACGAACAAACCGGCGTAACCAAACAGCGGGACCATCAGCAGTGTCAGCCATGGCATGACCAGCGAGGGCACCGTATTGGTTAGATTGAACAGCCCCAGATCGCGCCCGCGCCGCTCTGGCCGGGGCAAGACCCGCAAGGTTTGCGCGGAGTGCAGCGCCAAAAACACCCCGCTGGCGAGGCCGAACACTGCGTAACCGGCCACCGCCATGACCAGTGATCCGGCCGTCGCCATGGTCAGCAGACCGCAAGCCGATAGCCCCGCACACAGCACCAGTGCAATCATCGGTCGGCCGGTCCGGTCAATCCAGCGCCCCGCTAACAAAGCGGCCGGCGCCGACATGATCAACACCGCACTGAACACCCGCGTGGTGGTACTGTCATCAACCGCCGGATCGAATGTACGCAGCCAGAAATAGAAGTAACTGAACATCGTTGCCTCGGCAATCTGCACTGCCAGCCGCGCCAGCCACATCCGCGCCAGCAGTGCGCGCCGCGCGGCTGGCGCCGGGCTTTGGGCCGAAGGCACGACGGGAGCAGAACTGGCCGGATCAAACACCAGCACCGGCACCACGAACAACGCCACCAGCAGCGCGACCAACGCCAGCCGGGTGGTCGGATCGGCCAGTCCCGGTATGGTCACCAAGGCTCCCGACAGCGCCCCCAGCCCTGGCGCAAACGCCAGTAACCCGCCCAGCATTCCTTTGTGCGCATCGGGGATCCGGTCCCCTGCCCAGGCCGCCAGTGGAGCCAGCATCATGTTCAGCGCCAGCTGCCATGCCACCACCGCCGCAATCAGCGCAGGCAAAGTCTGCGCCCGTCCACTCAACATCAGCAGCAGGCCGGACAGGGTCAGCCCCAGCGCCACCCAGCCGCGCCGGAACCGGGTTATGTCGCTGAGGTAGCCGAACAGGATATTGCCGAGACTGGCGGAGATCGCGCCGGTGAAGGCCAAGTAAGCCAACCAATTTACCTGCGCGCTTGCCCCAGCCAGATTGGATACGCGCACCGGCAACAGGATCGATAGGAACGGCGTATAGGCAATCGACCCACCGGCCCAGGCCAGCGCGTAGAGCATGATAAACCGCTGCGGGGAAACGCAGCGCTTTGCTTTAGTCATGCGTGGCCTTGGCGGCAGCAACCGAGCCACGCTCGATTAAGCCCCCCGGCACCACGGTTAAGGTTCTGGGGATTTCATGATCTTTCTGAGCTGCGATGATCAGCTCGACCGCTTTTGAAGCCGTAGCCGCAATTGGCTGATCGACGGCGGTCAAAGGCGGCTGGGTAAAGTTCATCAGCGGCGTGTTGTCAAAGCTGATTAGCGACAAATCCTCAGGCACGCGCAGCCCCATGCCGCGCGCCACTTCGAGTGTCGCAAGTGCCATCTGATCGTTGCTAGCGATGATCGCAGTGGGGCGTGAAGTCATCCCAAGCAAACGTTGCGCTGCCATCTCTCCAGAGGCGTAACTGAAATCGCCTTCTGCCAGCAACTCGGTCGTAGCCAGGTTGGCAACCGCCATCTCGGCCTTCCACCCAGCCACGCGCCAGCCGCTAAGGTTGTATTCGTGCGAGCCCGAAATGAACCCAATGCGGCTATGACCATGGTCGATCAGGTGCCGCGTGGCGCGCCGCGCCGAGCCTTCGTCATCCATCGAAACCGGCATTCCGGCACCGTTTTGGTGCGATCCGATGCGCACGAACGGGATGTCTTGGCCGGCCAGAAAGCCGACGATCTGCGGGTTGTCCGAATGCGGCGGAGTGAGGATGATCCCGTCGGGCTGCAACGCAGCAATCGCTCCCAACAGCTCGCGTTCGACATGATCGCTGTGCGTATCGACCAGCTCGAAAATCATCCGATAGCCATGCTCAGCGCATTTGAGCATGCCCCCCAGCAGCATCTGATCGATCCAGTCGACCCCTTGCCGGGCTTGCCAATCGGCAATTGTGCGATCGCGGTCGTTGATCGCCAATATCAGGTAGGAGCGCGATCCGCTCATGCGTTGCGCGGCGATCGATGGCACATAACCCAGCTTGTCGATCGCGTCCTGGACGCGCTGCTTCATTTCCGGGCGGACGTTGGGCTCGTTGTTGATGACACGGCTGACCGTCTGCAGTGACACCTGAGCATCGGCTGCAACGTGTTTGATCGTAACCGCCTGACGGCGCCTGGCCATGTCCTGCTTACCCTTTCACGCCTGAGACGCGCGGCTGGCTGATAGGCACATTGTCAAGCTCCCGCCAGACCCGGACCCAATCGATTTCAAACCGCTTCGGGAAATCACGATCCTGCACCCCGCCCATCCCGCGCCCTTCTGCTAGCTTGCCGCCGATTGCCAGATTGATGATCAGATGGAACGGTTGGTCGAACGGCGCGCCGGGCACTTGGCTGCCGCCGGTAAACCATTCATTGGCGTGACGCACCGCATAGACTCGGCCATCGACCAGCCAGGTGATTTTCGCCGGTTCCCATTCCACCGCAAAGGTGTGAAACCCGCTGAGCACGGCCGGCTCATGAATTTCGGTACTGGCGAAGGTGTTGCCCGGCCAGACCTTGCCGAAATGGATTGTGCCGAGGATAGTATCTTCGTGCCCGCCCGCGCAGGCGGCGCAGCTTACCCCCAGGTTTACCGCTTCCAAAATGTCGATCTCACCTGACGCGGCCCACCGACCGTACTTGTCGTGCTCTGGCAACATCCAGATGGCAGGCCAGGTGCCCTGCCCTTGTGGCAGCCGCGCCCGCACTTCGATCCGGCCGTAGCGCCACGCTGCCTTGCCGCGCGTCATCAGCTTGGCCGAAGTAAATTCACGCGTGGCGGTCGCCTCAGGGTTGCTCGCTAGCGCCCGTTGCGCCTTTGGCAGCGCCGGGCCAGTGGCGTGTTGGCGCCGCGCCGTGATCACCAGTAGTCCGCCCTCAACCTGCGCATTGCTACGGCTTTTAGTATAGCACTGGCGTTCATCATTGCCGCCGCCCCAGCAATCGTCCTCCAGCCCCCATTTGGCCGGATCGATCCGGGTGCCGTCGAATTCGTCAGACCAGGCCAGCATCCATTGCGGCTGCGCCGGTGGCGCCGCGTTCGGCTGAGTCAGCAGAGCAGTCGGCGGCTGAGCGGCACCTGTTAGCGCGATCAGCGCCATTAGCGCCCACGCGCCCTTCATGCTGCGCGCGCCTGGTTCGCGGCGCAATAGCGCGCGAGATAGGCCTCGTGCGTCGGCAGTTGCGCTACAGTCTGGCTCACATTGGTGCGGAGGGTGGTCAGGAATTGGTCAAGCTCGACGGCCGCCAACTTGCTCGCCACCGGGTGATAGCTCTGCGGCATAATCCCTTGCCCCATCATTACCTGGATCCAGCTATTTTCGGCGAACAGTTCCTCGTTTCTGCGGAATACCCGGCCAGTTTCGCGGAACAATTCGATCTTCTGCTCAAGGCTGGCGGGCACCGGCATGGCCGCGCATTGCCGCCAAAACGGACTGTCACGGCGCTCGGTCACCTTGTAGTGCAACACCAGAAAATCGCGGATCTGTTCCATGTCGGCAAATTGCTGGTCATTGAATTCGGCCACATCGCGCGGGCTTATATCACCCGCCGGAAGCATGCGGATCAGCCGTAATACTGCGCGCTGGATCAAATGAATGCTGGTTGATTCGAGCGGCTCCATAAATCCGCCCGACAGGCCTATCGCTATACAATTGCGGTGCCACTGCTGGCGCCGAACCCCGGTGGTATAGCGGATGAAGTTGGGCTGGGTCAGCGGCTCACCCTCGACCGATCTGAGCAAGCGTTCGAGCGCCACCTCGCGCTCCAGATAGCGGCTGCAATAGACGATGCCGTTGCCCTGGCGGTGCTGCAACGGAATGCGCCATTGCCACCCGGCGTCGTGCGCGATCGCGCGGGTATAAGGCAGCGGCGCGCGCACACTGGCGGTCTGCACCGCAATCGCCGAATCGCACGGCAAGTAGTGAGTCCAGTCATCGAACCCGGCATGCAAAGCGCCTTCGATCAACAGCGCCCGAAAGCCGGTGCAATCAATAAACAGGTCACCTTCGACGCGCTGTCCGCCGTCCAGCACCAGCGCAGAAATATCGCCGCGGGCTCCGTCGATCTCGACCGAAGCGATCTTGCCTTCGATCCGCCTTGTACCGCCCTCCTCAGCCAATTTGCGCAGGAAGACAGCGTACAGCGAGGAATCGAGTTGGTAGGCGTAATTCATGCGTTCGTCGGGAAGATGCGCAAACTTGCTTTCTGCTGCAGCCTTCAGCTCAAGGCAGTACTCATCGTAGCTGTGATGGTGCCCAGCGCTCTGTCCGTGCAGCCAGAAATGTTGAAAACCTGCCGACCAATGGTCTTTGCCGGCTGCGCCAAATGAGTGAAAATAACTGTCGCCCTCGTCCTTCCAATTCTCGAACATGATGCCAAGTTTGAAGGTCGCCTGGGTAGCGCGCATGAATTCCGCTTCCCCGATACCGAGCAGGCGATTGTATAGCGCTAGTGGCGGGATCGTGCTTTCACCGACTCCGATCGTGCCGATCATGTCGGACTCGACCAGAGTCAAATCGATCACCGAGCCTAGTGTGCGAGCAAAGGCGGCAGCGGCCATCCACCCGGCGGTGCCGCCGCCGGCGATCACGATCCGACGTTTTTGCGGACTAGGGTTCATTGCGACAGGCTCCTGAGCAAAAAGGCGCGCATCCGGCCCGCGCTGGCGATGTCAAATCGCGCGAGCACCCCTTGTGCCGCCTCCGGGATATGGACCCGCGCGTCAGCGCCGCCGGAAAATACATAATGCTCGAACATCGCGCGCCATACCGCACGTTCTTGCTCAGGCAGATCGCGGATCGTCAGGATCGCGTGGTTGAGCGCGTTTTGCGGCTGACCAAGGAAGCGCGGCGTTTCGCGCCACCAATAGTTGACCAGCACGTTGAAGGCATCGAGCGCTTCGACCTGATGGTACCACAGCGAGGGGATAAATACCGCGTCGCCCGGACCCAGTTCGGCTACTTGCACGGCGGCAAGGGCGTCGCGGGCGCGCGGGTGCACGGCGAAATTGGGCGCGTTCCAATCGACCATGCTAACCGGACGCCCGGCGGGAGTGTTATCGATCGGCCCGAGGTAGAGGTTGGCGAACTGGTCTGGCGGGAACAACGTGAAACGCCGTCGTCCCACCGCGCAGCAGGCCAGATTATCCGGAAAGTCATTGTGCGCCGCGATGTTCGTCGCGTTGCCGATCCAGATGCTGGCCAAGGGATTTCGCGTTCCGAGATCCAATGCGTTGACGGTCCCCAGCCCATTGAAAAACTGCTCGATGTCGATTGAGCCAAGGTACACCAGCGGCACATTGGCACGCCCTTCGGCCGCGTCGAA
>JAYTIS010000186.1:0-5207 GCA_043731725.1 Novosphingobium sp. | reverse complement strand
GTAATGCTGCAGCATTTGCGCTGCATCAGTGCAGCGCGATAAGCGAGGAGAAACCGGTACACCCCATTCGGCAATGCACTGCATCACCGCCAATTGCGTATCCGCTGGAACCGCGCTCGCTGCACCCCAGCCATGCGCGAGGAACCGCAATGGACGACTGGCGGTAATGCTCGCATCCTTTTGCCTGAGCGATCCCGCCGCCGCATTGCGCGGGTTGGCGAACAGCTTGTCGCCGCGCGCCTGCTGCGCTGCGTTGAGTGCGGTAAAGTCTTGTTTCGCCATGTAAACTTCACCGCGAATCTCGAACACGGCGGGCGGCGGCGGAGCACCACCCCCAACCCCCTCCTCTAAAGAGGATGGGGCTTTAGAAATAGACTCCCCCTCCGCTTTAGAGGTGGGGGCGTCCCGGCACTTAACAACTGACTCCCCTTCCTCTTTAGAGGAGGGGGTTGGGAGGTGGTGGCCCCAAGTCAAAACCTGCGGAATATCGGCAATATGCGCGACGTTGGCGGTGACATCCTCACCCACCTGCCCATCTCCCCGCGTCGCGGCGCGCACCAGCTTGCCCGCCTCATAGCGCAGTGAGCAGGACAGTCCGTCGATCTTATCCTCGGCGGTCATCGCCACTTCAGCATCGTCCGGCAAAGCCAAGAACCGCCGCACCCGAGCGACAAATTCTTCGACCTCGGCATCGGCAAAGGCATTGTCGAGGCTCATCATCCGCACTTCATGCGCCACCTTCGACAGCGGCGAGGCGGCAACTTCGTGGCCGACCGACCGGCTCGGGCTGTCAGCGCGCACAAGCTCCGGATACGCTGCTTCCAGCTCGGCATTGCGCCGAACCAGCGCATCATACGCGGCGTCCGAAATCTCGGGTTCGTCCTGTGCATGATACAACCGGTTATGCCGCGCAATCTCACGCGCCAGCCGCATCAGTTCATTGGCCGCTTCGGCTTCGCTCGCCATCTACTCCTCCTCCTCCTCTTTAGAGGAGGGGGCTTCCTCGCGCTTCGCGATAGACTCCCCCTCCTCTTTAGAGGAGGGGGCCGGGGGGTGGTGCTCGCCGGGCCCAGTCCAGCGATCGGATTGCGCATCAAGTGCCATTTTGATCGCCACCAAGACCCCGACGGGATTTCTCATCACTTCATCATTGGTGAACCGCAATATCCGATACCCGGTTGTCCTGACCATATTCCGATCACGCCCTGCGTCGATCTCGTGATTATGCGTCACGCCATCGATTTCAATCACCAACCCCTTTGACGGACAGAAAAAATCGACAATTCTGCTGCCAATAACTGCTTGTCTTCTGAATTTAAAATCAAAGAAGCGACTGGCGCGCAGCTCCATCCACAGCCGCCGCTCGGGTTCGGGCAGGTTGCGCCGCATTCCGGCCGCGCGTTCGAGCATGACTTCGCGTGCGGGGCCACCACCCCCAACCCCCTCCTCTAAAGAGGAAGGGGCTTTAGATAGCGCGCCAGACTCCCCCTCCTCTTCAGAGGAGGGGGCTGGGGGGTGGTGTTCGCCGCATGTCATACCCGCGCCAGCACCGTCAAAATCATCGCGCTGCGCACCCGGAACCCCAGCGATTCGTACAGCGCAATCGCCCCGGCGTTGCCCGCGTAAGAGTGCAGAAACGGCACATCGCCGCGCGCGGTGAAACCGGCCATTACGCGGCGGATCAGCGCGCCCGCGAGTCCCTGCCCGCGATAATCCGGCCAAGTACAAACCGCGCTGACTTCAGCAAAACCAACCGCCGGCCGCATCCGCTCCCCCGCCATCGCCGCCAGCCTGCCATCGCGGCGCACGCCGTAAAACTGCCCATAATGCCGGGTCTGGTCGCCCCACGGACCGGGCACCGTGCCCAGCGCCAATGCAGTCATTTCGGCTGCGTCGTGTTCATCCAGCGACAGGCACTCCGGATCATCGGCCCGGATCGCGGCCGGTTCCTCGGCCACCATTTGGACAAGCTGGCCGTTCGAGACGACCCGCGTGCCCCGCGGCGCTGGCCAGGCTTCGGTTTCAACCACCCAGATCGCATCGTCTGGCCCGTGCAGCAGCCCCGCCAAAGCTGCTTGCGCTTCATCCGATCGATCGCGAGCTGCGGCAAACGGACCAAAGCCCGGATCGATCCGCCACGCCGCCGCGCTCCCCTGGGCCAGCGCCGCCTGCGGCCCGGTCAGCATGTTCCACACCGGGCGGTCGAGCGGACTTGCCATCACACCCCCTCCAGCAAGCGGTCCGCCTGCGCCCTCGCCTCAGCAGTTATCTCTGCGCCAGACAGCATCCGCGCGATCTCTTGCTGGCGCCCGCCGGCATCGAGCAAGTGCACCGAGGTGCGGGTGACTGTGCCCTCGCTGGTCTTGGCGATGACGTAATGCTGCCCCCCGCGCGCGGCGACTTGCGGGCTGTGCGTCACCGCCAGCAATTGCCCACCCGCAGCAAGCCGCGCCAGCCGTTCGCCAATCGCGCTGGCGACCGCGCCGCCGACGCCGCGATCGATCTCATCGAAGATTATCGTCGCCGCCCCGCCCTGCTCGGCCAGGGCCACCTTGAGCGCGAGGATGAAGCGCGACAGTTCGCCGCCGCTTGCGATCTTGGCCAGCGGGCCAAACGGCGCGCCGGGGTTGGTGCTGATCAGGAATTCAACTTTGTCGAGCCCGCTGGGTCCCCATTGCTCCTCGGGCAATTGTACCACACTGGTCCTGAACTGCGCGGCATCCAGCTTGAGCGGGGCTAGCTCCTGCGCCACCGCCCCATCCAGCTTCACCGCCGCCGCGCTGCGCTGCGCCGACAGTGCTTCGGCTTTGGCGTGATAGTCCGCTGCCCCCGCCGCGAGCGCCGCCTCCAGCGCCGCCAATTCGGCCTCGCCATGCTCGATCCCGTCAAGCGTGCTGCGCATGTCGCGCATCCGGGCGGGCAGGCCATCAACTTGGCAGTGGTGCTTGCGCGCCGCCGCGCGCAATTCGAACAGCCGCAGTTCGATCCGGTCCAGCGCGGCGGGATCGTGCGCCAGCGCATGACCCGCACGCTCAAGCGAAGTTTCGGCTTCTGAGGCCTCAATCACCGCCCGATCGAGCGCCGCCAGCGCCTCACCCAGCAAGGGATGCTCGCCCGCGATCCGGTCCAGCCGCCGCGCCGCGCTGCGCAGCCCGGCCAGCGCCGAATCCGATCCAGCCCACAGTTTGGCCAGTTCGGCCAAGTCATCGCTCAGCCGCTCGCCCTTCTGCATGGTCGCGCGGGCCTCGGCGAGTTCCACTTCTTCGCCCGGCAGAGGCTCGAGCACGGTCAATTCGGCGAGGTGGGCCAGCAGCAGATCGCGGTCCTCGGCGGCCTGGGCAATTGCCCCGCGCGCTGCTGCCAAAGCGTCCAGAGCAGCGCGCCACGCGCTCCATGCCGCTGCCACCCTGGCAGTGTCTGCCCCGGCATAGCGATCAACCAGCGCCCGGTGACCGCGCGGATTGACCAGCCCGCGATCGTCATGCTGTCCGTGCAGTTCGACTAGATGCGGGGCCAGTTCGCGCAGCAAGGCCGCGCCGACCGGCTGATCGTTGATAAAGGCTTTCGAGCCGCCGTCCGCCTTTAAGCGCCGCTTGATCAGCAGCGGCTCGCCAGGTTCGATGTCAAGCTCGGCCTCGCTCAGCAAGTCGCGGATCGGGCTTGGCAACCGGTCAAATTCAAAGCTGGCGATGACGCTGGCTTGCTCTTCTCCGCTGCGCACAAGCCCAGTTTCAGCGCGCGCGCCCAATGCCAGCCCCAGCGCATCGAGCAGGATCGACTTGCCCGCCCCGGTCTCCCCAGTGAGCACGCCCAGCCCCGCGCCAAAGGTCAGGTCCAGCGCCTCGATCAAGACGATATTGCGGATGGCGAGCGCGGTCAGCATGTTCGCCGCCTGTTCTAGCGAAGCCCGCGCGGCGAGTCACCCCCAGCGGCAGCGTCCCGGACTTGATCCGGGACCGCCAGCCGCCAGGTCCACCTCGGCCGCCAACGATCCCGGATCAAACCCGGGACACCGACCCTAGAACTCCACTTTGACCGTCCCGCCGAAGGTGCGCGGATCGCCAGGGGTGCCGACGATCAGGCCGGTGCTGCCCGGGGCGATTTGCAGCAGTTCGAAATAGTGCACGTCGAACGCGTTGCGGACCCAGCCAAACACATTCACCCGGGCCTTGGTACGGAAACCCAGCCGCAGGTTGGTCAGCGCATAACCCCCGATCCCGGTGTAGGCCGACGGCGAGGCGTTGGAGGAGAAAGCTGAGCGGTAGTTGCCTTCGACCCCCAGATAGACCTCACCGCTCTGGCCCAGCAGCTTGGCCGGTAGGTTGGCCTCTGCCCCGTAAGACAACGACCATTTGGAAATTCCGGGCAGCGTCTGGCCAGAGATGTCGCAGCTCGCCGGGCTGTTGGTACCAGCTGCGCCCGCCGCGCCAACCGGAGTGCCACTGCCCCCGCCCGAGAATTCTGGCGGACACGGGGCGTTGGTAAAGCGCACATACTTGGCATCGGTGTAGCCGCCGTTGAGATAGGCGTTGAAGCGCGGGCCCGGGCGCCACGATGTGTCCCATTCGAAACCCTGCGTGCGCACCAACCCAGCATTGTCGACATAGCCGCGCAAGGCCGAAATCGCGCCACTGTTCACGATCGCCTGATAATCGTGAATGTCGGTGCGAAACGCGGCCAGGTTGACGGTGATCGTGCGCTGAGCAAATTGTGTTTTCAGACCGATTTCCGCGTGGTTGACGCGCTCGGGCTTGACCGTGGCATATTGCAGCAGCGGGGTGCCATCGGCCGCCGCGGGCACCCCGTTGAGGTTGATCCCGCCCGATTTGAAGCTGTGGGCAAAGGTCGCGTAGAGGTGAATATCACTGGTCAGATCATATTTGGCGGTCAGGTCGTACGAGACGTTCCAGGCCGAATAACGCGGTGCAAATTCCTCCGGCGCCATCTGTGACAGCTGGTCGATCTGGGTGGGAGTGTTCGCCGGATTGAACGTCACCAGCGCCCCAGCCTTGTCAGTTACCACGGCGCGGTAAAGCCCGTTCTTGCGGTCATAATTGATCCGCACCCCCGGCTGGAGCGTGAACCGGTCGGTGACTTTCCAGCCCAGTTGGCCATAAAACGCCACGCTGGTGCTATCCAGGTTGATCGTGTTGGTCGAAGTCAGCCCGTTCAGCACTGCCGGGTCGCACGCCCGCGTGGTCGGCGAG
>JAYTIS010000185.1:0-2574 GCA_043731725.1 Novosphingobium sp. | reverse complement strand
TATCGTCGAGGACGTAGAGCGTCGATCCGGCCACAATCGGGGCGAGCGTGACCGGTGCCTTGACCTCGGCAACCAGTACCGGCTGGCCGTCGGTTGCAGCGGCGGAAAATACCTGGCCGATCGAATTGACGAACCACAGCCGATCACCGGCCAGCACCGGTCCCGACCAGAACAGTGGATTCTTCTTCTTCTCGACATTGCGGTATGCGGCCAGCTGGGTCAGCCAGCGTACCTTGCCACTCGATCGCGCGATGCACAGCAGGCGCGCATCGTCAGTCAGCGTAAAGATCCAATCACCCGCCACCGCCGGCGTCGAAATCCCCGCCAGATTAAGCTCCCAGATACGCTGGCCGGTAACCAGTTCATAAGCCGCCATGCGTCCGCCCTGGCCCAGTGCATAGACCCGGCCGCGATCGATGATCGGATCGGCGTCGATGTCAGTCAGCACCCCCACCGAAGTGGAGAGTGAGGTCCGCGCCAGCGCGTCGGTCCACAGTTCGCGGCCGTTCTCATAGCGATAGGCGATCAGCTCGCCAGTTGAATAACCAGCGATGATCGTGCCCTGCCCAGCTGCGGGAGCGGCCACGCCGAACACTCCGGTTTGCCCGACCGACGCGGCTGCGTTCCACACCTGGGTCCCGTCAGCCGCGTTGAGCGCCACAATCTGGTTCGCCTGGGTCATCACAAACACGCTGCCAAAAGCGATCGTCGGCGATCCGCGCAGCGGCCCAGCCGGCTTGACTTTCCACACCTGTTCGCCGGTCGCGGTGTTAAGCGCGGCGACTTCGCCCACGCCGGTGGTGATATAGACCCGGTCATCAGCCACGCTGGCGCCGCCGCCATAGATCGAACTGGCACCGTCGCCTTTGATCTGGAAGCTTTTCTGGAAGCTTTTCTGCCAACGCTCCACCCCAGTCTTGGCATCGAAGGCATGCACCACGCCGGCCGTATCCATCACAAACATCATCCCGCCACCGATCACCGGCGCGGCGGCAAGCCGCCGCTTGGTGGTCGATCCGGCGATCCGGGCGGTCCAGATTTGGCTGGGTGCGGCGGCGAGTGCCAGGTTGCCGTAGCTCTTGTTGGCGGTGCCCCCGGCCTGTGCCCAATCGGCATTTTCAGTCGCTGGAGGCAATACCACCGCTACCCCGGCTAGGGTGGGATCAACCTTGGCGCTGGTATCGACCCGGCTGAGGATCGCCACGCGGTTGCCCACCGTTGGTGTGGCCGGCTTGCCTTTGCCCTTAAGAACGCCGCAGCCGGATAGCCCCGCCATCAGGACGAGCGCCGCAGCGGCGGTAAGGCGGGTTTTGGTCATGGTCGAGGGCATCATGGTATCCTTGGCTTAAGCCGGTTTTTGCGGTTTGGGCGCGGTTTGCGCAGGGGCCGTCGCGGATGCGTCGGCGGGTTCGGTAGGCCCGCCCGGTGCAGCCGACGGGGCTTCGCTGGGCAGTTCAACCCCGCCGTCATAGCCCAGCCCGCTGGCGATCTGGCGCACGCGAACGCGGATCGATTGCGGCACGGTCTTGTCCTGCCCGACCTGCGCAAACAAGGCCCCGGCCAGATCAGGCTTGCCGGCATCGAGATACGCCATGCCGAGCAGTTCGCCGGCGGTGCCGAAATAGGCGTTGCCCGGTACCGCCACCGGCTTGAGCCGGGCGATCACGTCATCGGGCCTCATCGCGTCATAGCGCAGGCTAACCTCGCGCACCGCCGCCAGATCGCGGTACAGCTTGGGCGCCTTGGGGTCGGCGGCAATCGCCGCGAATTTTTTGGCGGCTTCGTCGATCTGGCCCTGCTCGGCCGTGATTGCCGCCAGGTTCATCGCCGCGAGCGTGCGGCTGGCGTCGGGGCCGACCTTGGCCAGCACTTCGAAATCCTTGGCTGCCGCGTCGAACTGCCCGGCTTGCAGCTTGTCGAGCGCGATCATCGCTTGTTCGCTGCGCCGCGCGGCATCGCCCTTAACCGAATTGTCCCAATAGAGATAAGCCGCGAGCGCCAGCAATCCCACCACCAGCAGCGCGCCAACCGGCTTGGCAAAGCGTTTGAAGGCGTCGACCACCTGCTCTTCGCGCAAGGCTTCGTCCACCTCACGCAGAAAGCCGTCTTGCTGCGCGGCATCGCGCTCAGCGGCTTTGGTGGCAGGAACGATATTGGACGGAGGAAGAATGGCCAAGTCAGGTGCCTTCGCTGGCTGCGGGTATCATTACCGGGGACAATTTTGGGGCTGTTTAGCGGATGGGCCGACCATTTCAACGCGCAACTTTTGGATATGCCCCGGTGAAGCTGCGCTGAACGATCTCAAACCAGTCAATATCAGGGGAATTGCGACCGTCCCAGCGCCCTGGCATAGACCGCGCGATAGGCGCTGATCATCGCTTCCTCGCCGTATTCGGCCAGTGCCCGCGCACGATTGGCAATACCGATTGCCGCACGCAGCGCGGGATCGCCCGCCGCGGTAACCAGTGCCGAAGCTAATGCCGCGTCGTCGCGGGGTGCGATGATCAACGGGCGATTTTCCGCCGCCACCATCGCCGCGACGTCGCCCACTGCCGGGCTAACCACCGTGAGCCC
>JAYTIS010000184.1:0-2241 GCA_043731725.1 Novosphingobium sp. | reverse complement strand
GACTTGCAAGCCTTCGGCTTGAGCGGCCACGACGAGTGCCCGATCATTTGAAATCAGGCTGAGGTTCATGCGCATCGCAAGTTCGAGATAGGCCGCATCATAGATCGAGAGCGTGTGCTGGGTTGCCAGATCGAAAGTACGGCCCGGAGCCGCTTCAATCGAATCGTGGTCTGATGGCACATCGAGACTTGCGATCTGGGCCAAACCGGCCCGCGCGTGAGACAAGGCAATACGACCCCGGCGAATGGCGGCCAGCATCATGTTGGCAACTTCGAAATGCCAATGGGCAGGAACAATGCACTCCCCCAGCACCAGAGCCTCATCGAGCTGTGCTACAAGCGACTTGGCTTCGTCTTGGAGCAGGATGGGGCCGATACTTGAGGCGTCAACAACAAATCGGATCACCGCCGACCCTCGTTTTTCCACGCGATCCATTCGCCGGCGGTTGCGAATTGCCCTTTGGCTGCGGCCTCGTCGCGCATGCGTTCAAGATTAGCCAGTGCCATCCGTTTCTTGGCTTCGAGATCCGATTGCAGCGAAGGAGTCCCACGCAAGGCGGCGACCGCCTTGCCATGTCGGGTGATGATGATTTCTTCGCCGTGCTCTGCGGCTGAAATCAGCTCCGAAGCACGGTCCTTGAATTCGGATACGGGAACGTGGCGCGTCATGGGGTCAAGCCTTTCTGGCCAGATTTTATTCAAATCAGGCTAAATGTCAATTTCGCCGCGTCACCCACTCCTAAACGCATTGGTGATCGGATAGCGGCGATCGCGCCCGAAGTTGCGCGTGCCCAGCTTAACCCCCGGGGGGGCTTGGCGGCGTTTGTATTCGGCCAGGTTGAGCAGCCGCTCGATCCGCACGACTGTTTCGCGTTCGAACCCTTCGTGGACCAGTTGATCGACGCCTTTTTCATGTTCAACCAGCCCCAGCAAAATGCCGTCGAGCACCGCGTAAGGCGGCAACGAATCTTCGTCTTTCTGATCGGGCCGCAATTCGGCGCTAGGCGGCCGGGTAATGATCCCTTCGGGCATCACCGGGCCATCGGGGCCAAGCCCGATTTTGGGCTTGTGCAGATTACGCCATTTCGAAATCGCGAACACCGTCATCTTGTATGCGTCTTTGAGCGGGTTGTAGCCGCCCGCCATATCGCCATAAATCGTGGCGTAACCGACGCTCATTTCGCTCTTGTTGCCGGTGGTCAGCAGCATCGGGCCGAACTTGTTCGATAGCGCCATCAGGGTCACGCCCCTGATCCGGCTCTGAACGTTTTCCTCGGTGATATCGACCGCGACATCGGCGAAACTGCCCGATAGCATCTTATCGAAGGCTACGACCGCCGGACTGATCGGAATGGTATCGAGTTTGCACCCGATCATCGCCGCACAGCCCGCAGCCAGATCAAGGCTCTCCTGACTGGTGAAGCGGCTGGGCAGCATCATGCACCACACCCGGTCGGGCCCCAGCGCATCGGCGGCAATCGCGGCGCAGATCGCGCTGTCAATCCCGCCCGACAGGCCCAGCACAACGCCGGGGAATTTGTTGCGATCAACATAGTCGCGCAGTGCCAGCACCATCGCGCAGTAGATATCCTCGGGATGATCGGCCAGCTTGGCTAACTCGCCCCGGTCGCAGCGCCAGCCGTTTGCGGTGCGGGTCCAGTGGGTGGTGACCTCCTGTTCCTCCCAGTCGGTTAGCTGCACGGCCAGCGCGCCATCGCCGTTGACCACGAAGCTGGCCCCATCGAAGACCAGTTCGTCCTGCCCGCCAACCCGATTGAGGTAAGCCAGCGGCAGCCCGGTATCGACCGCGCGGCGCTTGGCCACCCCGTCGATCCGCAGCGTGTCCTTGTCGATTTCGTACGGACTGCCGTTGATGCAGATCAGCAGCTCGGCCCCGAAATCTGCCAGATGCCGGCATACGTCTGGATGCCAGATATCCTCGCAGATCGGCAGCCCGATCATCACCCCCTTGAACACGATCGGTTCGGGCAAGGGGCCGGGCTGGAACAGCCGCACCTCGTCGAATGTGCCGTAATTGGGCAGCTCGTGCTTGAGGCGGATCGCGGCGACTTTGCCGCCATCGAGCAGCGCCACCCCGTTGTGCAGCGCGCCGTCGATCACGAAGATCGAGCCGACCAGCATCGCCGGGCCGCCATCGGCCGTGACTTTGGCCATGGTTTCGAGTTCTGCGGCGGCGCGCTCAACCAATGCGGGCTTGAGCACCAGGTCTTCGGCTGGATAG
>JAYTIS010000183.1:0-2634 GCA_043731725.1 Novosphingobium sp. | reverse complement strand
GCGCCTTGCGTAGCGGTGCTGCCGTTCTCCAACCGCTCGAGCTTGCCCGAGGATGAGAGCTTTGCGCTGGGGATGAGCGAAGATCTGACCGAGGCGCTGTCCGAAGGTGCCAACCTGCGGGTGATCGCCAATTCGGCAACCGCACGCTTTAGGCACGCCCCGCCCGCTGATTTCGGTGAGGAGGGACGCCGGCTGGGCGCACGCTATTTCTTAGCCGGAAACGTGCGCCGCGCCGGTTCAAACCTGCGGGTTAGTGCCCAGCTGATCGAAGCAGCAAGCCAGGCGATTGTGTGGTCGCAGAAGTTTGAACGGCCGGTGGGTGAGTTGGCCGCGCTGCAGGGCGAGCTGGTGTCCGAGTTGGCAGCGTGGCTGGGCGCGACGGTGTACAATCTGGAAATGGACCGGGCCCTGCGCAAGCCTGCGAACCTCACCGCTTGGGAATGTGTTGCCCGCGCGATGGCCGCGAGCCGCGAATACGGCTCCGAAGCGTTGCTGCGCGCAATCTCCGAATCGCAACGCGCGGTTGAGATTGCGCCCGATTATGGCCTCGCCCGGGCGATGTTGGCGCTGCAAGTTTCGGGGGCATACCTGTCGTTCAGCCCGCCCGATCCGGCCAAGGAGCGCGAGATTCAGGTTCATATCGACCGGGCCTTCGCGCTCGATCCCGAGAATGCCGCGGTGCTGGCCGCAATTGCGGCCTCCAGCGCTTACATCGGTCGGCCCGCAGATGGCCTGCCTCGCGCGCTCAAGGCAATCCGCCTGCGCCGCGCCCACGGGTTGGCGCATTACGCCGCCGGGATTTGCGCCCTACTGCAGGGTCTAGAGGAACAGGGTATTGGCCACATGGAGGATTTCCTGCAAATCGAACCTGAATCACATCTCCATTACATCACGCATGTGTGGCGCGGAATTTGTCGCTCCCGGTTGCACCAGTTTGGGGCCGCGCGGATAAATTTCGCTGAAAGCCTGACGCTATACCCGGGCAACTTCATCGCCAGGTTGCTGCTCACGACGATTGATTGGCGCGACGGCGCTCGCGGCAAAGCAGTCCATCATCTTGCCGAAGCGCTGGAGCTTGAACCGCAGGTTGATCGGGCGTTACTGCATGCGCGGCTGGACCGGTTTTTTGCCGGTTCGGCTGAGCGCATCGCCAGCCGTACCGCGTTAGACGCGGCTTGGGATCAGTTACACAGGTGCGGCTAGTGGCCCCTGCCGCTGTCGCGCTAGCTTGCGATTTGGCCTGAGCCCTGCGCCGCCTTGGCCCGCTGGAAACCGGCGCGTCGGCTGAGCCGTTCGAAATACGCGGCCATGCCCGGGGTGACTTGCGCCTCCAGCCCGATCGCCAGCGCCAGCATCACCGCGTAGCCAACCGAGATGTCGGCCATGGTAAAGCGCCCGGCGCAAGCGAATTCCGCGCCCAGCATTGGCTCGGCATGGCGCAGCCGCGCACCGAACCATGCGGCATAGTCCTCGGCGGCTTGCACAATGCGCCGCTCGGGCGGCTCAAGCCTGGTGTAGCGCAGGTGGATCGTCTGCGGGAAAGTGAGCGTCGCCTCTCCCATAAACAGGAAATTCATATAGGCAGGATAGTCCGCCTCATCGGCTGCGACCGCCAGCTCGCTCGGCCCGAATTTGGTCGCCAGCACGTGCGGAATCGCGGCGCTTTCGGTCATCAGTTGGCCGTCTATGAAACAGGCCGGCACGGTGCCGAGCGGGTTGAGTTCCTTGTAACCCTCAACCCGGAAGCGCGGCGGAAAAGGCATTACTTCCAGCTCGTAGGGCAGGCCCAGCTCCTCGAGCGCCCACAGCACCCGGAACGATCGCGCATCGGCGCAGTGATACAGTTTAATCATGCCGAGCCAGCGATTGTGGTGCGCGCTGCGTCGCACTTTTCAGCGGTCTTGGCCGCGCCTCCGCCGAAGTACGAAACCGCGATGTAGCCTGAGACGACAATTACCAGAAACGCCGTGACCACCAGCGCAAAATACTTGTCAATGTAGTTCTTAATCGTGGGGCCGAACCACCGGAATAGCACGCCCACCGTCAGGAAAATCGCCGCGCGCGAGATCAGGCTGGCGATCAGGAACGTGCCGAGCGGAAACGAAATGAACCCCGCGGTGATCGTCAGCAATAGGAACGGGATCGGGGTCGCACCCTTGAGCACGATGATTTCCGCGCCGTATTCCTTGAGATAGCAGGCCGCCTTGGGAAATTTGTCGGCCAGCCCTAGCGCGCCCAACATCTGCGTCCCGATTGTATCATATAGAAAATGCCCGATCGTATAACCGAGCAACCCGCCCAGCACCGAAGCGATCGTGGTGATCAGCGCGTAACGCACGGCCTTTTGCGGATTGGCCAAGCACATCAGTCCGAGCAGCGGATGCGGCGGGAACGGGAACAGCCCGCCGTCCATAAACGCCAGCAAGGCCAGCCACCATTCGGCATGCGGGTGCGCGGCCTTGGCCAAGGTCCAGTTGTACAGCGGGCGGAGCATGGCGATCCTTCTTTGGTCTGCTTCGAGCAGCACGTTGCGCCTGCTTAGTGAGCAGGACAATCAGCCACAAGCTTCCGTTCTATTTAACCATATTGGCACTTTCATCTTGACATCGTGACGCTGTTTGGGTACATAACCGG
>JAYTIS010000182.1:0-2108 GCA_043731725.1 Novosphingobium sp. | reverse complement strand
TTCCGCAGCCTGAACAAACGCGCTGATTTTCTCGGGGCTGTTAAGTGTGTCCGAGGTGACTACGGCCAAGCGCGCTTCGGGGAGCAGCTCGGCCACTTCGTCGGCGATACGCTCTACCCCCGGACCGCAGGCAACCAGGCAGTCGGGTGTAGCGCATTCGGGGCAGGCCTCGGGCTTAGGCACCTGGTGCCCGCAATGGTGGCACGCGAGCCGGCGCGAGAGCCGGTGCTCGACCAGCCAGGCGCTGCAGTTTGGACATTTGAAGCGATAGCCGCAGTGCCGGCACAAGGTCAGCGGGGCATAGCCGCGACGGTTGAGGAACAGCAGCGATTGCTCGCCGCGTTCCAGCCGCGCGCGCAGTTCGGTCACCAGCCGCGGGGCGAGCCAGCGCCCGCGTTCGGGCATTTCGGTGCGCAGATCGACAATGCTCACCGCGGGCAATTGCGCGCCGCCAAAGCGCGCCGGCAGATCGACTTTGGTATAGACTCCCGCTTCCGCCAATTGCAGCGATTCGAGCGCGGGGGTGGCGCTGGCCAGGATCGCCGGCACCGCCTCAAACCGGGCGCGGATCACCGCGACGTCGCGGGCATTGTAACGCACCCCGTCGTCCTGCTTGAAAGAGACCTCATGCGCCTCATCGACCACGATCAGGCCCAGCCTGGCGAACGGCATGAACAGCGCCGAGCGGGCGCCAACCACGACTTGCGCTTGGCCATAAACAATTGCGCGCCAGGCGCGACGCCGCTCGCTCGCTTTGACGCTCGAATGCCACAGCACCGGGGGCACGCCAAAGCGGGCTTCAAACCGGCGCAGGAAGTTTTGCGTGAGCGCGATTTCGGGCAGGAGCACTAGAACCTGCCGCTCTAATCGGATCGCCTCCGCAATGGCTTCGAAATAGCATTCGGTCTTGCCCGATCCGGTCACCCCGTCGAGCAGGTAGGGCTGGAATGCTTGCGCTCTGACCGCACTGACAAATAAGTCAGCCGCCGCTTGCTGGTCGTCCGACAAGTCGGGCACAGCGTGCTCAGCGCGCGCGCGCGGATAGGCCCGGTCAAGGTCAACAGTGACTGGCTCAAGCACGCCTGCGCCGACCATGCCGCGCAACACGCCCTCAGACACGCTGGCCAGTTCAGCCAATTCGCGGATGCTCGCCTGTTCGCCGTGCAGCGCATCGATCGCGGCCAGCCGCTGCGGGGTCAAGCGCTTTGGCTCGTGGCCTGACAGGCGATATTCGGTGGTGGTGCCGCCGCCGCGCAGCGCAGCCAAGCTGCCCAAAGCCATTCGCGCTACGGCATTCATCGGCGCGACGTAATAGTCAGCGGTCCATTCGATCAGACGGCGCAGTGGTTCGCTCAGCGGCGGAACCGGCAGCACTTCGAGGATCGATCGCAACTTGGCAGCGGGAACATCTGCTCCGGCCAACCGTTCTTTTTCCCAGACAACCCCAAGGACTTGACGTGGGCCCAAGGGGGCGATGACCAGCGCACCGAATTCAGTCGCCATGCCTTCAGGAAGGCGGTAGTCCAGCACGCTGAGAACCGGATTGAAGACTAGGAGACGGACGCGGTTCATCGGCCCGTCTCTATGGCGTTAAACAGGCGCGCGCGACAGCCGCTAAATTGAGGAACAGGTCTTGATGGACAGCAGCGTCAATGGCGTCATGGCGCGCCGGACTTTCCTCGCTGGAGCCGCCGCAGCGGGGTTACTGGCACTACCCGCCTGCCAGTCGCTAGGTGGGTTCAGCATGGTCAACGCTATTCGGCACTTGCTCACTTTGTCGTCGCAGGCTGCTTTTGCGGCGTTGACCGCGCCCGGCGGGTTCTGGGATAGCGAAGTGGCCCGCTTTGAAGCGCCCGAGGTGTTTGGATCTTCGGGTACAGGCGTGCTTAAAAATCTTTTAACTTCAGCGGCATTCAAACAGAATCTCCAGCATCAGCTTAATATAGTTGCCGAGAAGGGTGCCGCGCGGGCCGCGCCGGTGGTCTATGCTGCGGTCAGCAAGATTTCAGTCCCCGATGCCCTCGGGCTGGTGCGCGGCGGGCCAACCGCGGCCACTTCGTTTCTGCGCACCGAAATGGGTCCGGCGCTGATCAATGCGATGATCCCGG
>JAYTIS010000181.1:0-14934 GCA_043731725.1 Novosphingobium sp. | reverse complement strand
TTGACGGCAAACTCGACTGGTTGGTTGGCGGCTTCTTCGCCGATGAAAAGCTAACCGTTCGGGACAATCTGAAGTTCGGAAGTCAGTATGGCCGCTTTGCCACCTGCCGGATCATCTCGGGCGGCGGTTTGGCCGGGCTCTATTCGCCGACTAGCCCTGGGTGCGTGATTCCAGGAGTCGGCCAGGCGACAATTGCCGGTGCTTCTGGCGCCTCTGGCCCGGATATTGTGGCGGCTTTTGCCTTGCTTGATGCGCAGAACAATGTTGGCTCGACAGTCGACAACTACTACCAGCACGACAAGAACTTTGCGCTGTTCACGCACAACATTGTGCACCTCAGCGACAAGCTCGATTTCACTTTCGGCGTTCGCTGGACCACTGATAAGAAGGATTTCAACGCCACTTTCGGCAACAACAACACCTATTGCCCGGCGATCCAAGGCTTGGTGCTCGATGATCTGACCAGCGCCACTTCCAACGCTACTGCAAAGGCTTTGGCCGGCGCGCTGATCGGGCTGTCGTGCCAAGGCAACTCGTCCTCCGAGATCAACGGGGTGTCGGTCAAGGATACCCGCAGCGAAAACCGCTTCACTGGGACTGCGAACCTGGCGTACCGGCCGACCGACGACTTCATGGCCTACATCAGCTATTCGCGCGGTTACAAGGCGGGCGGTTTCAACCTCGACCGGTCAGCCCTGAAGGGTCCGACGTTCCCGTTTTCGGCCACCCCAGGCGGCGCTCAAGCCCTGACTGGGGGGCTTAAGTTTGACCCCGAATTGGTCAACAGCTCTGAGATTGGCTTCAAGTGGCAGCTGAACAAGTTCAACTTGAACATGACGGTGTTCCGCTCGGACTTCAGCAACTTCCAGCTGAACACCTTCAACGGTACGGTGTTCCTCGTTCAGAACATCAACGGCTGCAAAGACAGCCTGAATGGTGCAGACCGTGACGCCAGTAATACTACCGGGTCTTGCCCGGCGGGCCGGGTTGGCTGGGGCGTGCGCGCCGAAGGGTTCGAAGTTGAGGCCGGGTTCAATCCGGCGCGGAATTTCCACGTGACTGCTGGCCTGACTTACACCGATACCTACTATCGCGATAATCTGGTCGGTACCGCAGCTGGCGGGCCGTTGGCGGCAGCGCTGCGGGTCCTGCCGGGTAAGCGGGTGTCGAACGCTCCGGAATGGGTCATCACCAATTCGGTCGCCTGGACTCCGAGCATCGGGACCAGCGGCCTAACCGGGCTGGTCTATGTCGATTCGCGCATTACGAGCGATTACAACACCGGGTCGGATCTGTTCCCGCAGAAGGCACAGGATGGCTTCCCACTTGTCAACGCCCGGGTCGGCGTGCGCGGCCCTGGCGATGTCTGGGCAATCGAATTTTGGGGGCAAAATGTGTTCAATCAGGATTATGCCCAGGTTGCTTTCAACACTCCGTTCCAGGCCGGGACCTCCAGCGCACCGTTCGTCTATCCGACCTATCCGGGTGGGCGTCAGCTGTTCTCGCAATTCTTGGCCGAACCGCGTACTTACGGTGTGACGCTGCGCACCAAGTTCTAAGTCTTTCGCGCCAATCTAGAAAAGAGGGGCCGGTGCGGTTGCACTGGCCCCTTTTCGTAGCGCCCCGGTCAGTTTCGCCCTAGGCTCCGCTCCAATGGCAAACCCTCCATTTAGTCCGCTCAGCGCGCGTTCCGCGGTCAACGCCGCCATGAAGCGCGCCGGGCCGCTGCGAATCCGTCCGCTGGGCATGCGCAATGCCTTTTGGACCGACCTCTACCATGAATTGATGCGGCTCACATGGCCCAGGCTCGGGGCGCTGTTTGCGGCTTGCTTCCTGACTTTCAATCTTATTTTCGCTGGCCTTTACTGGCTCGATCCGGGTGGACTTTCGGTGCCGCACGATGTGGTGGCAGTGCCAATGTTCTGGCGCGATTTCTTTTTCAGCGTGCACACCGTTGCGACGATTGGCTACGGCAATGTCTATCCGGTTTCAGTCTATGCAAACTCAGTCGTGGTTGCCGAGATTACTCTGGGGATCCTGTTCTTTGCTCTGACAACCGGGATTGTCTTTGCGCGCTTTTCGCGACCGAGCGGCCGGATCCTGTTCAGTGAAATCATGATCGTGCGTGATGTCGATGGGGTGCCTACACTGATGTTGCGTGCTGCTAATCAGCGGCACAATCTGATTTATTCGGCCGAAGTCCGGGTTTCGCTGCTTGAGGATGCGATGGTCGGCGATACGCGAATGCGGCGGTTTAACGATCTCAAGCTGGTACGCAGCGCCAACCCGGTGTTTGCGCTGACCTGGACCGTTATGCATCAGATCGATGAGGAAAGTCCGCTGCGAACTTGGCTGGATGACCGTACAGCTGTCGGCAATTCGGAAATCATCGTCGTGCTTTCGGGCTTTGACGAGGAAAGCGGGCAAACCGTTCATGGCCGGTGGGCTTATGACCACGACGACATCCGTTGGAATGCGCGCTTCGCCGACATTATTAGCCTGGACGACGAGGGCGTCCGCACGATTGACTACACCCGGTTCCATCACGTGCAGGAAAGTTGAGAGGGGTAGTAATGGGCTTCTTGCCGATTTTTACGCTGGCCTTAACGCTGGGACTGGCGGCTCCCGCGCTCGCCGACGCGGCCCATTTGCCGCAGATGAGCGTGCAATCGCAGGTCGAGGCGACTCTTAACGCTGCCCCCAAAGGCACGCGGTTTGGACTGCTGGTGGTGGATGAAGGGGGCAGAGTAATCGCCGCAGTGAACCCTGACCAGCGTTTCATTCCGGCTTCAAACACTAAGCTGTTCACCACCGCAGCGGCCTATGCCCTGTTGCCGGGTGTGGATCAGCCGGACATTGCTGGCGGGACACACGTTGCTTTGGTCAGCGTACCGGGCAGAGGAGCGCCCACCGTCTTGCTGTTGGGCCAAGGCGACGCTCGGATGTCGAGCGCTACTGATTGCCAAACGGACTGTCTGTCCGCCTTGGCCGATGCTGTGGCTGCCAGGACCAAAGTCGTCGGAGACGTGGTGGGCGACGATACGCTGTTCCCCGATCAGCGCTGGAGCCCCGGGATGAGCTGGAACAACCTGGGCTCCAACGATGCCACTGCTGCTTCGGCGCTTTCGCTAGACAGCAACCAGCTTGTTTTGAGCGCAGTGCCGGGCACGATCGGGCAACGACCCGCACTGACTGTCCTGCCCTACATTACGGTGCGCAACGAAGCCGTTACGGGGCCCGCGGGAAGCAAAACAGCGCTAGTGCTGGAGCATACCCTAAATTCGCGTGAATTCCGGCTCTATGGCGGACTGCCCGTGGACGCCAGTGAATGGCATGAATGGATCGGCGTAGATGATCCGGCGCATTACGCGGCTTGGACCTTGGCCCAGATGCTCGAGGCGCGCGGTGTGGGCGTTAAGGGCCAGGTCCGGGCCGTGCATCGTCTAGTGACCCACGCCGACGATCCGGCCGTACGGAGCGGGCTGGTACAGCCGTCTGCTCAGCCTGATCGCGTCACTACGGTGGCCAGGCTAACCCCGCCGCCTTTGGCCGAAGACGTGGCAGTGATCAACAAATTCAGCCAGAACCACCACGCGGAACTGCTCCTGCGGCGGATCGCCAACCAGCGCGGTTCAGGCTCACTCGCCGATGGACTTGCTGCCGAACAGACACTGTTTGCTGCCGCCGGGCTGCCTCGCGAAGGATACGATTTTTCTGACGGATCGGGCATGTCGACTTACAACCGCGTAAGCCCGCGAGCGATGGTGACCTTGCTACGCTGGGCCGCTGCGCAGCCATGGGGAAAAGCGTGGTTTGCCTCGCTGCCAATCGCCGGCGTGGATGGCACGCTGCAGCACCGGTTTGTAGGGACGCCGCTGGCCGGTAACCTGACCGCCAAGACCGGTACGCTCAACGCTTCGAACGCTATCTCGGGAACGTTCCGCGCCGCCAGTGGCCGCAAACTGACCTTCGCCTTCTTCGCTAACGACGTGCCCGATGGCCAAAGCGCCTTGGCAGCGATGGAAGCGGCGCTGTTGGTTATCGCTGCAAGCAATTAAACCGGGCGGGTGATTGTTGCACTCAAGTCACAAAACTGACGGATCTTGCAATATTCTGCGCGCAGCAGCCCAGCCGTGCTTGGCGGCGCTGGCTATGCTCAAGGTGCTTGCTAGTCTTTTGGATTCGAATCGACATTTCGGCTCGGACGGGGGATTTTGTATGACACTTCGCATTCTGGCGCGCGCCATGCTTGGCAGCTCGGTTTCACTGTTCGCGGTTATGGCGGGTCCTGTTTGGGCCCAGACCACCACGGCGACGGCTTCTGCCGACGCGTCTGATACCGCGATTGTGGTGACGGGTTCACGGCTGAAGCAAGACCCGACCAAAAGCGCGGTTCCGCTGGAGATCATCACCACCGAGACAATCGAGCGCAATGGCATCGCCAATCCCGAACAGCTGACCATGTTCCTTACCGCCAATGGTTCTGGGGCCGATAACCTTGCATCCAATTCCGATGTCACCAGTGGCGCGCAGCGCGGCACCAACGGGCTGTCTTCGGCCAACTTACGCGGGCAGGGCAGTGCCGCAACGCTGATCTTGCTCAATGGTCGCCGCCTTGCAGCACACGGACTGTCGGGCGGCGCGGTTGACGTCAACCAGATTCCATTCGCAGCAATCGACCGGGTCGAAGTGCTCAAGGACGGAGCCTCGGCGATCTACGGTACCGATGCGATCGGCGGAGTGATCAACTACATCACCAAGAAGAATTTCCACGGGGTGAGCATGGCTGGCTTGTCCGACGTCACCGAACAAGGCGGGGGTAATATTTACCGCTTATCGGGTGTCGCTGGATTCGGCGATCTAGATTCTGACGGCATCAATGTGATGGGCGCGGTGTCCTATAGCTGGAATGAATTGCTGCGCGGATCGCAGCGCGATTTCGTCAACGGCAACCAGCCCAATCGCGGCCTATCGATCGATACGCGCGGTACGCCGCTCGCCACGATCTTCAACACCGGCGCCTATGCACCGGCGGTGCCGAATGCCAACAGTCACGGCCCAACACTGACCAACGGCCTACGGCTGATTGCGCCAAATGGGGCAAATACGGTGGGTGGCGGAATCAACCCGCTCGATCTGCCGGGCGGAGCCGGTTGTCAGACTATGGACGGCGGCATGGCCTATGACGAAGTCCTATGGGCCAACCCAGCCGCCTATTATGCCTGCGCGTGGGATACTGGCCGTGCGGCAGTAATCCAGCAGCCGATTGAAACGCTAACTTACTACGGCAAGGTCACGGTCAATCTTGGCAGCGGGCATCAGCTGTTCGGCGAATTGACTGGCTCGGATGCCCATTCGGCCAAGAGCTTTTCGAATGCGCAGCTTTCAGCCAACACCGGCAGCCTGCCGATTGCCTATCCACTCACCCCCGCTACGCAGAGCCAGTACAACGCGGTGTTCAATGCGCTGGTCGCGGCTTTCCCCTCCGCTACGGCTTCGCTCAACGCCAATTACGGTCGTCCGATCGGCTATCGCTGGCGCTGCGTGGCCTGCGGGCCGCGCGAATATACCACGCAAACCCGCACGCTGCGCGCCACGGTCGGAATCGAAGGCCCGCTGCCGATTGAAGGGTGGGATTATCACGTTGCGGCCTCGCATGCCGAAAGTGAAAGTTCTTCGCTCCTGGGGACGGGGTACTACTACCGGGGCACGTTTGCGAACGGTGCACCCGATCCGCTAGCCCCGACAGCGCCAGGTGCCAGCTCACCGGGTCTAGTTGGCCTGCTTAACAGCGGCCTGATCAATCCGTTCAGTGTTGACCAAAGCGTGGCGGCGATGGCCGGTCTTGCGGCCATTTCTGCGCGGGGCACCACGCTCTATGGCGGGCGCTACACGGTGAAGGAATACGATGGTTCGATTGCCGGGCCGCTGTTCCAAATGGCCGGCGGCAAAGCTCAGCTGGCGCTGGGGGTAGATTTCCGGCGCGAGACGTACAGCTTCAATGGCTCAGCGGCCGGAGCATCGACTGCCCCGGTTATTTTCCTGGCAGCGTTTGACAATGTCAATGCGCTGACCCCCAAATCCCGTACCGTCAAAGCGGCGTATGCTGAGATCGATCTGCCGCTGTTCGACTGGTTTGACATCACCGGCGCGGTGCGGGTGGACGAATATTCTGGCTTTGGAACGACCACCAATCCGAAAATTGCAGCGAAGCTCACGCCGACCGATTGGCTGATGTTCCGCGGATCTTATTCAACCGGGTTCCGGGTGCCGAGCTTCAATCAGATCTTCAACGGCATCACCTCAAGCCCTTATTTGGGCAGCGATCTGGCCGATCCGGTGGCCTGCCCCGGCGGGGTTCCGACCAGTGCATTTGGTTCGGGCCTGCCCTGCGCGCAAATCCGGCCTGACATTGCCACCGGCGGCAATCCCGACCTTGGGCCTGAGACGGCGAAAATGGCCAGTGCTGGCGTGGTGATCAAGCCGCGTCCGCTGTGGAGCCTGTCGGCTGACTGGTATATGATCAATGTCGACAACACGATCCAACTGCTGACCTTGCGCCAGTTGATCGACAATGCGGCGCTATTTCCTGATCGCTTCACTCGTGCCGGCGGCACCGTAACCGTGATCGACGATACCTGGATCAACGCCGGTTCACGCCGCACGCAGGGCATCGAATTCGGGCTGCGCGGCGGGTTCGATCTGGGAGGGGGCAACAACCTTTCGATCGGCATGGACGGGTCGCTGCTGCTCAAAAAGCGCGAAAAGTTGACCCCGACCGCGGCCTATAGTGGCAGCCAGATTGGCGTGTTCACCTATGCCGGAGACTTGGGTTTACGCTGGAAGCACAACGCCTGGGTCAGCTTCGGCAATCCGAATTATGTGGTCACGCTGACTCAGATTTTCCGTTCGGGCTACAAGAACCAGGCGCTACCCGGGATTGCGGCCGGCACGGTAACCCGGCCGGACTACAATCCGCGGGTCAAGGCCTATGTGATCTATAACCTGTCGGTCAGCGTGCTTGAACTCGGCCCGGCCTACAAGCTGACTTTGGGCATCAAGAACCTGTTGAACACCGATCCTCCGTTTGCGATCACTTATGACGGCAATACTGGCGCGGGCAGCAGTTGGGAGCCACGCGTGGCCGATCCGCGCGGACGTTCGTTCAACGTTCAGGTGGAGGTGAAGTTTTAGCCGAGCTCGCGATCAGGTTTAGGGAAATCGGGTGCGCAGCGGGTGTATCCCTAATCCCGTGCTAAGCGTAACTTATGGGTCACAGCGCTCTGTGGTAGCCAGCCAAGGTTGTCATGGTGCGCAATATGTCGATTGAATCGCAGTTTCAGAGCACTGGCGGACGCCGTGTCGATCGTTTCCCGTTTGCGGCGGAAGTGCAGTTTCGCAGCGGATCGCGCCGGGCCAGCGTCCAGGTTCGCGATATTTCCATCTTAAACTCCCGTTGATGGAGCCGATTTCGGCACGTGTAGTCTGGGTCGAATCGTTTGAATTCGGTTGTGAGTGCGAACGTTCGATCAGCCCGGCCGTTCTGGCTGCAATTGTCGGCTCGACCACTTGAAAAGCCGGTTGAAGTAACCCCGGTCCCAGTCCATATGCGCGCGCATGACTGCACAGCGCAGCGAGGTTCGTTCCTCTCGTAATACCGCCCCCAAGGTCGCGCATGGCACGGCCAAACCATTCGCGCGAGCGTTGGCAGGACTGGCCCGCAAACTAGCCGAACGTCTTGATGCCGGGCTGGCCGCGGGCTCGCTGCGGGCTACTTTTCCCGATGGCAGCTGCCGGGTGCTGGGCGGACGCGCACCGGGCATTACGGCTGAGGCAACCTTGCACAGCTGGCGCGGACTGGTGCGTGTCGCTGCTGGCGGATCGATCGGTCTGTATCAGGGTTGGGAGGCGGGTGAGTGGAGCAGTGAGGACCCGGTCCAATTGTTCACGCTGTTCGTCGCCAATGCAGCGGCCATGGGCAAGACGATCCGGGCACGCGGACCATGGCGCTGGGCAGGGCGCGCCATACATTGGCTGCGCCGCAACACTCGATCCGGGGCGCGCCGGAACATCCACGCGCATTATGACCTGGGCAACGGTTTCTACGCGGCCTGGCTGGATGAAAGTTTGATCTATTCAAGCGCGCGCTTTGAAATAGGGACCACAGATCTGGAGGTGGCGCAGCGGGACAAGCTGGCCAGCATCGCCGCCCGGCTCGAAGGCGCGGTGACTGTACTGGAGATTGGGTGCGGATGGGGCGCTTTGGCCGCACGGCTCAAGGCAAACGGAGCGCAGGTCACCGCGATTAGCCTGTCGGACGAACAACTGGCATTTGCGCGGGTCAAATATTCCGGGATCGACTTTCGCAAGCAGGACTACCGCGATGTCGATGGAAAGTTTGACGCGATCGCGAGCGTGGAGATGGTTGAGGCAGTGGGCCGTGAATACTGGCCCGACTTTTTCGATTGCATCGCGCGCAATCTGGCTCCCGGTGGCCGTGCGGCCATTCAGTACATTGCGATCGATGAGGCGCTGTTCCCTGCCTATGCCGCCAGCGCCGATTTCATCCAGACCTACATATTTCCCGGGGGAATGCTGGTCAGCGAGGCGGAATTCCGGCGGCTGGCAGCGAAGCGCAGGCTTGACTGGACCGACCAGGTCGTTTTCCCCCTCGACTATGCCGAGACGCTGCGGATCTGGCGGGAGAACTTTGATCGCGCTGCGGCTGAAAACCGTTTGCCGGCGCAGTTCGATTCGCGTTTTCAGCGGCTTTGGCGGTTTTATCTAATGTATTGCGAGGGCGGCTTTCGCGGCGGCGGGATCACCGTGGCTCAGGTAACCTTGCGTGCCAGTGACTGATTGAATCCGCCCGGGCCCGTTCAAACCCCTGCCAATGGGGGGGTAGGACACGGGGTTTAGCCCGGACCCGGGGGGATCTTGTAGGCCGGGTCAGCAGACCGGGCGGAACGAAGCGTTAGCCTGCCAGCGAGTCAGGATGTTGTCGTGCACGATGGGGCTGAGCAGCTTTTCAAAAGCGCATCCGGTTAAGCTGTTGTCCCACCAGATCACTTCGGATTGCAATGCCTCGATTCCCGGCAGAGTCAGCCAACAAATCGTGCCAAGCTGCAACCGATTGACTGCCGCGCCGCAGAACCCGCTGAGCGACAGGTCGTGAATGACCGTCTGGAAACCGCGGCCGCCCGATATGCGCAAGGTTGCTGGAATGGCGACCCGCGCGCGCGGAGCGCTGCGATCTTCCTGCGCTGCGGCAAAATAGGGGTCCTTGGTCATCAACAGAAGTTCGCTCATGATTTCCACCCTTTGCCCTGAATTATGCGATAGCCTTTACGGGACCTTTCCCTTCAGGCTTGGCAAAGTATCGCTCAGCGCGGTTTCCGGTAGATTATGAGGAAAGGTTAACCCGTTCGCGGTGCGGACTGGCAAACTGTTCACCAAGTAGCGCTACCAATCGTTTGCCAACTGCTTCGGGCGGCTTGACTGAGGCGGGATCTTCGCCCGGATAAGCTTTGGCGCGCATGGTCGTGCGGGTTGCGCCGGGATCGACGATTGCCACTCGCACTTTCGAAGTATTGCGCGCTTCCTCGGCATAGCTAGCGACCAGATTTTCCGCCGCCGCCTTACTCGCGGCGTATGCTCCCCAATAGGGTCGCGGGGCAGTGGCAACGTTGGTGGTCAGGTAGATGAAGCGCGGATTTGTGCTGGCCCGCAGCAGCGCATCGAACCGCGCGATCAACGCCTGAGTGGCGAGGACATTAACAGTCAGTGTTTTAGAAAACTGCGTCTGGTCGATATCGCGCACCGAGGTCAGCTCGGGCATCACTGCGGCCGCGTGAACCAGCACGTCAAGCACGTTCCAGCGCTCGGCCAGGGCATTGGCCAGCCGTGCCAGCCCGTCAGCATCGCCCAGATCAACCGGGGCGATGGTCGCCGAACCGCCGGCGGCAAAGATCGCTTCCTCGACCGTTTCGAGACCTTTGGCATTGCGCGCGGTCAGCACCACATGTGCGCCAGCTGCAGCTAACGCCCGTGCGGTCGCCGCGCCAATACCCTTGCTCGCGCCGGTGACCAGCGCGACTTGTCCGGTTAAGTCAGTCATAGCGCAGAGGTCATATCGCAGTGACGACCGGGAACGCGAACTGGCCCTCGTCGGTCTGGCGGTCTGCCTGATCGGTCAGCGTGGTTGGATAGTCACCGGTGAAGCAGGCGTCGCAGTGCTGAGGGCAAGCGTTGTTGCGCTTGGTATCGCCCAGCGCGCGGTACAATCCGTCGATTGAAACAAACGCCAGACTGTCAGCGACAATAAATTTAGTCATCTCGTCCAGATTTTTTGTTGCAGCGAGCAGCTTGCTGCGCTCGGGCGTATCGACCCCGTAAAAACATGAATGTTCGGTCGGCGGACTAGCGACACGCATGTGAATTTCGGCCGCACCGGCATCGCGCATCATCTGCACAATCTTCATCGAGGTGGTGCCGCGCACGATCGAATCGTCGATTAGGATGATCCGCTTGCCTTCGACCAACGCGCGGTTGGCATTGTGCTTGCGCTTGACATCGGCATGACGCGCGCCATCGGACGGCTGGATGAAGGTGCGCCCGACATAGTGCGAGCGGATGATCCCCAGCTCAAAAGGAATGCCCGATTGCTGCGCATAACCGATCGCCGCCGGCACGCCGCTATCGGGCACCGGGATCACCAGGTCAGCTTCAGCCGGGGCTTCCTTGGCCAGTTCCATCCCGATCCGCTTGCGCACTTCATAGACAGATTGACCCCCCATTACCGAATCCGGGCGGCTGAAATAGACGTGCTCAAAGATGCACGGGCGCGGCGGGACATTGCCGAATGGACGGTGGCTGGACATCCGGCCGTCTTGCCGTACTTCAACCAGTTCGCCCGGCTCGATTTCTCGCACGAAGGTGGCGCCGACGACATCGAGCGCCACGGTTTCGCTGGCAAAGACTGTTGCGTCGCCGATTTTGCCCATCACCAAGGGGCGGATGCCGAGTGGATCGCGGCAAGCAATTATCCGTTTGGGGGTCATGCAGATCAGGGAATATGCACCCTCTACCATTCGCAGCGCATCGACAAATCGATCAAGCAGGGTGGGATAGCGGCTGGTCGCGATCAGGTGGATAATCACCTCAGTATCGGACGATGACTGGAAGATCGCGCCCTTGTTCACCAGCTCTTGCTTAAGGTGCATCGCGTTGGAAATGTTGCCGTTGTGCGCGATCGAAAAGGGCCCGCGCGCCAGATCGGCGTGGAGCGGCTGGACATTGCGCAAGCCTTGTCCACCGGTTGTCGAATAACGCACATGGCCTGAGGCCATCGACCCGGGCAGTTCGCTCAGGATCGTCGCATCGGAAAACACCTGCGCCACGTGGCCAAGGCCGCGTCGTGCGAAGAAGTCTTTGCCATCATAGCTGACAATGCCGACCGCTTCTTGTCCGCGGTGTTGCAGCGCGTGCAGTCCCAGGGCAGTCATCGCCGAAGCGCCTGGTGCGCCGATCACGCCGAAAATACCGCATTCCTCGTGCAGCTTGTCACCATCGGCATCGAAGAACGGGTGCGTAAGGTTCATGGGAATCGCCTGGCCCCTACTTTTGAGCTGTGCCCTGTAGCCGCGCCTTTGGCCGCGATTGCCCGCGAAGGCAAGTGCGGGCATTGCCCTTGTCCAGCTATCCCCCTAAACGCGCCAGACAACCCGGCATTCCTGACAGGACAATTGCTTGATCCTCTCCCCCTTCGAATGGACGATTGCCAAACGCTATATGCTGCCTGGGCGCGGCGAGGCATTTATTGCGCTGGTTGCGGGGATCAGCCTGATTGCGGTCGCGCTCGGCGTGGCCGCGCTGGTAATCGTGATGAGCGTGATGAACGGCTTTCGCGCCGAGCTGTTCGATAAAATCGTCGGGCTCAACGGCCACGCGATTGTCCAGGCTTATGGTGGGCGGCTGGAAAACTGGCGCACCGTGCTGGCGGATGTGAACGCTACCCCAGGTGTGGTCCATGCCTCACCGCTGATCGAGCAGCCGCTGCTGGCCAGCTTGAACGGCCGGGTCGAGGCGATCTTCGTGCGCGGAAACACCCCCGAAGACATTGCCAAGATCAACGACAAGGTGGTGCAGGGCACACTTAAGCCGTTGCGGCCTGATGCCGGGCAAGTCGCAATCGGCTCGCAACTGGCGCAGAACCTTGGCGCGCAAGTGGGTGACAGTATCACCGTGATCAATCCGCAAGGCCGCTCAACTCCGTTCGGCACGGTCCCGCGCGAAATTTCGTACCGGATCGCCGCCGTGTTCGAGATCGGAGTCTATGATTATGATCAGCGCTTTGTCGTAATGCCGATGCAGGATGCGCAGACCTTGCTGCTGACCGGCGATGCGGTGGGCATGATCGAGGTCCAGGTTGATGACCCTGACCGCGCTTCGCAGATCCTCGAGCCAGTGCGCAAGAAATACGCTGGTCAAGCCGTAGTGACCGATTGGAAGACGATCAATTCCAGCCTGTTTGAAGCGCTGGCGGTGGAACGCGTGGCGATGTTCGTGGTGCTATCGATTATCGTGCTGGTCGCGGTGTTCAACATCTTGTCGTCGCTGATCATGCTGGTCCGCGCCAAAACTCGTGACATCGCGATACTGCGGACCATGGGCGCGACCCGCAACAGTCTGCTCAAGGTGTTCGTGGTGATCGGCTTCGTGATCGGTTCGCTCGGCACGCTGAGCGGTCTGGCGATCGGGTTCGTGTTCTTGTTCTTCCGCCAGAGTGTGGTGCGGTTTATCGAACTGGTCACCGGTCAGAACCTGTGGGATCCTTCGATCCGCTTTCTGACCGAATTGCCCAGCCGCAGCGATCCGGTGGAGATCACCGTGATCAGCCTGATGGCCCTGTTCTTCAGCTTCCTCGCCACGCTGTATCCAGCGTTCAAGGCCGCGAGCACCGATCCGGTGCAGGTGCTCCGCTATGAGTGAACCTGTGGTCCGGCTGACCGATCTCACCCGCAGCTTCGAACAGGGCGGGGTTCGGATTGATGTGCTGCGCGGGATCGAGTTGAGCGTCGCGCCGGGCGAAATTGTCGCGCTGCTCGGGCCGTCTGGCTCGGGTAAATCAACGTTACTGCAAGCGGTCGGGCTGCTCGAAGGCGGGTTCGGCGGCAAGATCGAGATCGCTGGGACCGACGCCACCAGTTTAACCAGCGACGCGCGGACCGCGCTGCGGCGCGACCGGATTGGGTTCGTCTATCAATTTCATCACCTGCTGCCCGATTTCAACGCGCTGGAAAACGTGGTGCTGCCACAGCTGATCGCCGGGACCGAACAAGCCGCAGCGACTCAGCGGGCAAGCGAGCTGCTAGGCGCACTAGGTCTCGCCGAGCGGCTCGATCATCGCCCCAGCCAGCTTTCGGGCGGCGAGCAGCAGCGCGTCGCGGTCGCCCGTGCCTTGGCCAACAAGCCTGCACTGGTGTTGGCCGACGAGCCGACCGGCAATCTTGACGAAGCGACCGCCGACAAGGTGCTCGCCCAGTTCCTCGAACTGGTGCGCGGGCAGGGCAGCGCCACGTTGGTCGCCACACATAACGAGCGCCTGGCAGCGCGGATGGACCGCGTGGTCCGTTTGCACGACGGGAAGCTCGAATAGGACTGGCTTGATAGCTGTTCGCCTGCGTGCAATGCTCCGCTGCCAGAAGAGGGGACCGCAGCCATGGAAGCGATTAACTGGAACGTGCCTGCAACGCTGACCGAGCGTGATGACGGTGGGTCCGACCTGCATTATCATTTCCGCAAACTCCGCGATGGAACTTTGGGCGAACTGGTGCGCGCAGTCGCGGCCATGCCCGTCACCGAACGCGCGCGCCTGGTGCTCGAAGCTCCCGGAGGCAAGACATTGAACGTCGGCGAGATTCTCGCGCTGGCAAAACGTGAGGATCTGCCATGAGCGAAGCAATAACGATTGCCGATTTCACCTCAAAGTTGCCCAATGGCGATGAGATAAAGCTGGGCGACAAGCTTGGCAAAGTGGTGCTGGTGGTCAACACCGCCAGCAAGTGCGGATTTACCCCGCAGTACGATGGGCTGGAAGCGCTGTACAAGCAGTACAAAGATCAAGGCTTCGAGATCATGGCCTTCCCGTGCAACCAGTTCGGCGGGCAGGAACCGGGCAGCGCCGATGAGATCGCGGAATTCTGCAAGGTCAATTTCGGGCTGAGCTTCCCGTTGATGAGCAAGATCGACGTCAACGGCGCCAATGAAACCCCGCTCTATGCTTGGCTGAAGAGCGAAGCGCCGGGCCTGATGGGGACCAAGGGGATCAAGTGGAACTTCACCAAGTTCCTGATCGGTCGGGACGGTAAAGTGGTGCGCCGCTACGCCCCGACCGACAAACCGGAGGCGCTGGTCAAGGACATCGAAAAACTGCTTTGACGCGTTACTTGGCCAGTCCAGCCAACTGGCCCTGATTGATCGCGGCGACTGCGGCCTTGAGTTCGTCGATGCTGCCCGCATTCCCTTCGGCGGTGATCATAAAGCGGCCGCCGACTTGCTGAGTGAATTCGCCGCGGCTCGCCTTGATTTCCCACTTTTCGATCTGCATCTGGCCGTTGACCGTGTTGGTACGCTCATAGCCGTCGGCATCCTCGCGACTGTGCTGCGCACCCATCGCCGAACCCAGGCCGGCGAGCGCGCCAAGACCCGCCGAATCGATCACTTTGAGGCGGATAGTCTTGTCACCCTGAGTGTAAGTGCCTTCAGCCTCGGCACCCATCTGACCCATCGCATTGGCTTCGAGCGCGGTGCGGGTATAGCCGCCCAGCGTTGCGGGCAGCAGCGCTTGCAATTGCGCGGGTTGAACTGTGGTGATCTGGCCATTGGCAGCAGCTTCCATCTGCTTGCCGGCCTGTTCGATCTTGCCGGTGTCAA
>JAYTIS010000180.1:0-6507 GCA_043731725.1 Novosphingobium sp. | reverse complement strand
CGGGTGGGTGTGGGCCGCGTTTGTAGCCGCTGTGGCACTGGGAGTGCTGTGGGAATGGTGGGGGCTGGTCTGCGGGTTCGTGCCGAGTCTGTCGGGCCGCGTTGTGTGGATGCTTTGCGGCTTCATCTATGTTGGGCTAGCGGCATTGATGCTGTTGGTGCTGCGGGTGGTGCCACTGCCGCTTGGCCAGATCTTGCTGTTCGCAGTTATTCTGTCGGTCATCTGTACTGATGTTGGTGCCTATTTTTCCGGACGGACGTTTGGTGGGCCGAAGATTGCTCCGAACATCAGCCCGTCCAAGACCTGGTCAGGGCTGGTTGGCGGCATGGCCGGTGCAGCTGCGGCGCTGTTGCTGGTGACGTACCAAGCCGAAGGTTTCGCCGATTTGGGGTGGAAGCTGCTGGCCGGGGCAATAGTCGCTATTGTCGCCCAATCAGGTGACTTTTTTGAGAGCTGGATGAAACGTCGCGCTGGCGTCAAAGATTCCAGCAGCCTCATCCCCGGTCACGGCGGCCTGTTTGACCGGGCCGATGGGTTGCTCGCGGTGTCGTTTGTGCTCGGCCTGATCGCGTCATTCAATTTCGTCGTTCGTACATGACGATGCGCTCCATTTCCATCCTCGGTGCAACCGGTTCAGTTGGCGCATCAACGCTCGATCTGGTGCGCCGCCAGCCGGGTGCGTGGCGCATCAAAGCGCTGACCGCCAATTGCCAAGCCGCCGACTTGGCGGCACTGGCCCGCGAGTTCTCGGCTGAGATTGCGGTTGTAGCAGACGAAGCTTGCCTGCCAGACTTGCGCGCCGCCTTGGCCGGAAGTGGGATCGCCGCAGCCGGCGGCGGGGCGGCGCTGGTCGAAGCCGCCGCGCGACCAACTGACCTGACCCTAGCTGCCATCGTCGGCTGCGCGGGCCTTGCGCCCACCATGGCGGCGATCGAACAGGGCCGAACCGTGGCTCTCGCTAACAAGGAAGCGCTGGTATCTGCGGGCAGTGTGATGATTGACGCCTGCGCGCGCTATGGCACCACTCTGCTTCCGGTCGACAGCGAGCACAATGCAATCTTTCAGTGCCTGGCGGGGAACGACATTGCCGATGTCCGCACCATCACCTTGACCGCCAGCGGCGGTCCGTTTCGCGATTGGACGACCGAGCAGCTGGCCGCCGCGACCCCGGCACAGGCGGTCAAGCACCCCAACTGGGCGATGGGCGCCAAGATCAGTGTCGATAGCGCGACGATGTTCAACAAGGGACTCGAACTGATCGAAGCGCATCATTTGTTTCCGGTGGGGCTGGATAGGTTGCGGATCATCATCCACCCGCAGTCGGTGGTCCACTCGATGGTCGAATACCGCGACGGTTCAACCTTGGCGCAGCTTGGCCCCTCGGACATGCGCGTGCCGATTGCCGCATGTCTTGCTTGGCCGGGGCGGATGGATACACCGTGCGCGCCGCTCGATCTGGCCGCGCTCGGCGAATTGACTTTTCGGCCTGCCGACGAAGCCCGGTTTCCAGCAACCGCGCTGTGCCGCGCGGCGGCCGAGGCGGGCGGAGCGGCGCCTGCGGTGCTCAACGCCGCGAACGAAATTGCCGTTGCTGCATTTCTGTCTGGTCAGATCGCGTTCACCCGCATCGCGGTAATGGTCGCGGAAGTATTGTCACGCTATAGTCCTTCGGCGCCGGATAACCTGGATGATGTGGTCGCGGTAGATCACGCCGCCCGAGCCTACGCGCGCGAATCGTTGGAGCTTACCTGAATTGCCCAATTCCCCGTCAATCCTGTTGACCATCGTCGCTTTTGTGCTCTTGCTCGCGCCGCTGATCGTGTTGCACGAACTCGGACACTATTTTGCCGGGCGGCTGTTCGGCGTCCGCGCCGAAACTTTCTCGGTGGGGTTCGGCAAAGAGCTGTGGCACCGGATTGACAAGCGCGGCACCCGCTGGCGGCTGGCCGCGTTTCCGCTTGGCGGATATGTGATGTTTGCTGGAGATAGCGATCCAACGAGCAAGCCAGCAGTTAGCGAGCAGGCTGCCAGGCCTGGCACGTTGGCCGGAGCAGCGCTGTGGCAGCGCGTGATAATCATCTTAGCCGGACCAATGGCTAATCTGGCCACTGCGATCCTGATATTCGCAGGATTCGCGATGGCTTTTGGCATTCCCTCGTCGCCCCCCGTGGTGGGCGGGTTTTCGCCAGTATCGGCCGCGCAGGCGGCGGGGCTGCAAAAGGGTGACCGAATCGTCGCAATCGACGGCACGCCGATCGATGATTTCGCTGACATTTCGCCACTCGTGGCACTTTACCCCGGCGCTATTGTAACGGTTGATTACGAACGCGCCGGTCGCCGACTGGCAACCCCGGTCAAGCTGGCGCTCGATGTCAGCAAGGACCAATTCGGTAATGAGGCTCGGCGCGGCCTGCTGGGTATCGGGAGCGCAGGCTTGCAGTATGAGCGGGTCAACCCGCTCCGCGCGGTCAACTACGGCGCGGTGCAGAGCCTAGGCATCGCCCGGATGATGGCGATTGGACTTAAGCAGATCGTGACCGGCGAGCGCTCGGTCCGCGAAATGGGCGGGCTGCCCAAGGTGGCGAAATTCTCTGGTGAGATGCTGTCGTTGGGCTGGCTACCGTTCGTAGGCTTCGCGGCGCTCATTTCAATTAATTTGGCATTCATCAACCTGCTGCCAATCCCCACCCTCGACGGCGGGCACCTGGCGATTTATGCTGCGGAAGCAATCCGCCGCAAACCGCTGGGTCTGCGCAGTCAGGAATGGGCGTTTCGCATTGGCATGGCTTTCGTGCTTGCTTTTGCGGTCTTCGTCACGGTGAATGACCTTGCCGGGATGTTCCGATAGAGCCTAGCTCTGGGGGACCGAACTGCGGGGCGGGACTTGTAATTCTGCGGAAGGTTGCAGCAACTTTGCTTGATCGGACGGGACGCATCGGGCAGAGGGCGGCGACATGCCTGCACGCTGTGGGCGAACTGTCCGTTTTGGGCACCTACCGCAGCTCAAATTGACGGGAACAGCCGTGCTGAATAGACCTTGCCTAAATGATCGTTTTCCTGCTGCCCGTGCGGGCCTGCGGCTCGCCGCAGTGCTGATGGGGACGACGATCCTTGCCGGCGCCCCGCAAGCCGCGCTGGCGCAGGCTGCCACTCCCGTTACTCCGGCCCCAATTGCAGCCGCTCCAGTCGCATCCGAAGCTGCAGCTCCAATCCAGTCGATCACGGTTAATGGCGCACAGCGGCTCGAGCCGGATACGATCCGCTCGTACATCAAGCTGCGCGTAGGCCAGCCCTACACACAGGCCGCAGCCGATCAGGCGCTCAAGGACCTGTTTGCGACCGAACTGTTTTCCGACGTCAAGGTTACCAACGATGGCGGCAATGTGACGATCGAGGTCAAGGAAAACCCGGTTATCAACCGCATCGTGCTGGAGGGCAACAAGCGCATCAAGGATGAGAAGATCACACCCGAGATCAAGCTTGCCCCGCGCCAGATCTTCACCCGCTCCAAAGTCCGCGCCGATGTCGCGCGGATTATCGAGCTGTACAAGCGGCAGGGGCGATTTGCTGCCTCGGTCGAACCCAAGATGGTCATGCTCGATCAGAACCGGGTTGATATCGTATTCGAGATCAACGAGGGCCCCAAGAGCAAGGTTCGCCAGATCAATATCATCGGGAATGAGAATTTTTCCGACGGTGACCTGCGCGATCAGATGTACACCAAGCAGGCCAGCATCACGCGGATCCTGTCGTCGGGCACGACCTATGATCCTGACCGGATGGCCTTCGATCAGCAGAAACTGCGCCAATTCTACCTGACCAAGGGCTACGCCGATTTTCGCATCGTTTCGGCGGTGGCCGAACTGACCCCGGACAAGAAGGACTTCATCCTGACCTATGTGGTCGAGGAAGGACCGCGCTACAAATTCGGTCCGATCAAGGTCGAAAGCCAGCTGCGCGATTTCGACGGCGAACGGCTCGCCGCACAACTGCCGATGAAGCAGGGTGATTGGTACGACGCCAAGCAGGTTGAAGACACGATCGACAAGCTCAACGAAACGCTGGGCGCGTTTGGTTATGCCTTCGCCGACGTTCGGCCTGATTACGCGCGCGACAAGGAAGCGCTAACCATGGGGCTCACTTTCCAGATCGCCGAAGCCCCGCGCGTCTATGTCGAAAAGATCGATGTCAACGGCAACACGCTGACGCAGGACAAGGTCATCCGGCGGGAGTTCCGGCTGGCTGAGGGTGATGCGTTCAACTCGCTGCAGGTCAAGCGCTCGACTGCACGGATTAACTCGCTCGGCTATTTCCAGGAAAAGTTCGAAGTTGAGCAAAAGCCAGGCTCGGCGCCAGATCGGATTATCCTTGAGGCGAATGTCGAGGAAAAGCCGACCGGTCAGCTCCAGCTCTCGGCGGGATATTCCAGTCTTGAAAAGCTGATCTTCCAGGGTTCAATCGAGCAGCGCAATTTCCGCGGCCGCGGGCAGACGATCGGGCTCAATCTGGCCTATTCGCAGTACTCAAAACAGGCCGACATCAGCTTTACCGAACCCTATGTGTTCGATCGCAATATCTCACTAGGGGTGAACGTCTATCGCCGTGACCTCAACAGCTTCAACTACCTCAATGCGGCCCGCAATACGATCTATCGGCAGGGTACCACCGGCTTCCAGGTCCGCGCCGGGATCCCGGTCACCGAATACATTTCGGCGGTGGCGAGCTATACGTTCAACTACGACGATGTCAGCATCGACAAGGCCCAGTATTATTCGACCCGCGCGAACGGCACGCTGCAGTGCGATCCGTTGCTGGCCGGGCGCTATCTGTGCGAAGCGCTGGGCAAGCGGACCAGTTCGATCCTGGGTATTTCGCTAATCTATGATACGCTCGATAACCGCGTCCATCCGGGCCACGGCAAGGCGGTATCGGTCTCAGCCGACTTTGCTGGGCTAGGCGGATCGGTTAAATATGGCCGCTTGCGGGGCAATTTCGCGCAGTATTACACAGTTAAGAAGGGTTTCATCTTCTCACTGAAGGCCGAAGGCGGCGCGATTGTGCCGTGGAGTGGCGGCGGTGGGGTCGGGCCTGGCCCCGATGCAATTCGGCTAACCGATCGGTTTTATTTGGGTGAACCGCAAATCCGCGGCTTCGATATTCGCGGGGTCGGTCCGCGCATCATTCGCCAATTCATCATCGCTGATCCAACCAACTCTAATGGTTACAAGATTATCACCGATAGAAAACAGGTGGTCGATGATGCACTCGGTGGGCGCTATTATTACCTCGGCCATGCCGAACTGGAAATTCCGCTAGGTTCGGGCGCGAAAGAGTTAGGTCTGCGCCCTTCGATATTTGTTGACGCCGGGGCAGTCTGGGGCCTGCGCGAACCAATTCGAGAAGGTGGGATTCAAACGTTTCCTGCTGGCACCTTCATTCAATCTCGCGATGCAAGCGGCAACGCTCTTTACACTCAAATTGATATGGCTTCGCTGGTTGGCACAGTCTGCACGCCAACCGCCGTTTCGACCGTTACCGTCGCGACAAATCCCAATCCGCCGGCTTGCCTGGGCAATGCGAACAACACCGCGATCGGTTCGACCGTTCCGCCCTTCCTCGAAGTATTCCGGGGAAATTCACCCAAGCCGCGTGTTTCAATCGGTATCGGGGTCAACTGGAATTCACCGTTCGGTCCGTTCAGGATCGATTTTGCCAAGACATTGCTAAAGGTCGATGGTGATATCACCAAGTCCTTCACGTTCAACGTAGGAACCCAATTCTGATGACCAATTTGATCAAATTCACCTTAGGCAGTGCCCTTACTGCAGCTCTTCTGGCCCAGCCTAGCCTGGCGCAAACTGCTGGGAAGCCGGCCTTAACTGGGGCGGCCACGGCCCCGCGCGGCACTGCCGTGGTCGGCGTCGGCGTGGCTGATTTGCAGGCGGCGGTGGCCAGCACCAATGCGTACCGGGCGGCGGTGCAAAAGCGCCAAGTCGATTACAAGCCGATCTACGATGCGGCGCAGGCCCGTTTGGTTCAACTCCAAACCCAGGTCAAGCCGCTGGCTGACCAGTTCAATGCTGACCGCGCGGCCAAGAAGCCGGATGCGGTGCTGCAGACAGAATACAACCAGATCCAAGCTATGCAGGCGCAAGCTGAAGCCGAGATCAAGCAGATTCTCGCGCCGTCGCAGACCTCTGATGAATATGTAATCGAGCAGATCACTGACAAATTGCCGCAGGCTGTGCAGAATGTGATGGGCCGCCGCGGCCTGACACTGCTGCTCAATCCCGATGCGGTGATCCTGTCGGCTCCGGCCTATGACGTGACTGCTGCACTGGTTGGCGAACTTAACGTCCTGGTCCCGTCGGCACAGATCAACCCACCTCCGGGCTGGCAGCCGCGCCGGGTGCGTGAGCAGCAGGCCCAGCAACAGCAGCAGGCGCGTCCGGCCACGGGTACGGCGCCGGTTGCACCCCGGCCGGCGACCACTGCGCCCAAGCCAGC
>JAYTIS010000179.1:0-1507 GCA_043731725.1 Novosphingobium sp. | reverse complement strand
CACCCCCAGTGTGATGCGCTACCAGGCTGCGCTACGTCCCGACCGGTTTTGTGCCTGCAGCCGATGCTGCCGCACAGGGACCGCGCCTATAGGCAGGGCGGGGCCGTGTGGCAAGCGCTGGCGCACATTGTTGCGCCAAGCCCTTGAAGGCGCGCGATCAGGCGCCAAATGGGCGCTGCGTACAGGGGCGGCGCGTTGCAACGCTACGGCATAGCTGCTAGGCGCGCGCAATTCCGCCCGCTGCCTGCGGGCGTGCGTATGACAGGTGCCAAGAGCAAGCCATGACCAGTGCCATCCTTCCCCTTCTTTCCGCCGCAGCCGGTGCGGGCCAGCAGCCCCCGGTTTGGATCACCTACCTGCCCTTCGTCGCGATTTTCGCGGTCATGTGGTTCCTGATGATCCGTCCGCAGATGAAGCGTCAGCGCGAACTGCAGAACAAGATCAGCAGCATCAAGAAGGGCGATCAGGTGCTCACCGCCGGAGGGTTTCTGGGCAAGGTGACCAAAGTTGATGACGATTACGCTGAAATCGAGCTGGCCCCCAACGTGCGGGTCAAGGCACTGAAGTCGACGATTGCCGATATCGTGCCGCCGACCGGCTCCAAGCCCGCCAACGATTGATCCCGCGCGCCGCCGGCTCACGGCGGGCGTAGCCGAGAAAGTATCTCCGAATGCTCGAATTTTCCCGCTGGAAACAGGCCTGGCTTTGGTTTCTGACGCTGTTCTGCGCGGTTGCCACACTGCCGACGGTGTTCAACGCGGCCGGCCTTGCCTGGCCCTCGGTGGTGCCCGCGCCGATGATCAACCTGGGGCTCGACCTTGCCGGCGGAAGCCACCTGCTGCTTGAGGCCGATACCAACCAGATCCGCCAGCTTCGGCTCGAGCAGATGGAAGAAAGCGTGCGCGGGCGCATGGCCAAGACCGAACCGCGCATCGGCATCGGCGACATTTCGACCAAGGACGGCAAGGTTGCCTTCATGCTCAACGATCCGAGCAAGGCTGATGCTGCACGCGAGGCGCTGCAAACTCTGACCAGCGGCGCGGGCACCACCGGCCAGCGCGACTGGGACCTGGCAGTAAACGGCGGACTGATCGAACTGACCCCGACCGAAGCTGGGCTCAAGCAAAGCGCCGACCAGGCGATGGGCGCTGCGACCGAAGTCATCCGCAAGCGCATCGACAGCATGGGCACGCGCGAGCCGACAATCATCCGTGAAGGGCGCAACCGCATCGTGGTGCAGGTTCCGGGTCTGAGCGATCCCAAGAAGCTGAAAGAAAGTATCGGGCAGACCGCCAAGCTCGAATTCAAACTAGTCGACACCACCGCATCACCCAATGACCGGACCCAGGGCGTGGCTCAGCCGGGCACCCAGCTAGTGCCATACGCCAATCCCGAAAAAGACGGACTCGTGCCGCTCGCGGTTTACCGTCTTGGCGGGATCAGCGGTGATCAGTTGACCCAGGCCACCGCCGGCAACGACCAGAAGACCAACGAATCGATCGTCGAG
>JAYTIS010000178.1:0-3828 GCA_043731725.1 Novosphingobium sp. | reverse complement strand
ACTGATCGAACTGCGCCGCTCCGGGTACAAACCGCGCCGGACAATTGTGCTGCAATTCTCGGGCGATGAAGAAACCACAATGCGCACGTCGCGGGTGATCGCCAAACAGCTGAGCAATGCCGAACTGGTGCTCAACATTGATGGCGGCGGTGGCACGCTGGATGAAAAAACTGGCAAGCCGCTGTACTGGACCTGGCAGGGCGCGGAAAAGACTTACATCGATTTTCAGCTCGAGGTGACCAACCCCGGCGGGCATAGCTCCGCCCCGCGCCCGGTCAATGCGATCGTCCAGCTGGCCAAGGCGCTTGAGCGGGTCGGCGCCTACCATTTCCAACCCGAAGTTAGCCCGCTAACCAAAGCCTATTTCGAACAGGCTGCCGCGTTTGAGGCCGATCCCAAACTGGCCGGGGCGATGCGCGCCTTCGCTGCCGATCCAGCGGATGCAGCCGCCGCCGCCACTTTGCGCGGCAGCTCATCATATGTCGGCAAGACTGGCACGACCTGCGTACCCACCATGATCAGCGGCGGGCATGCGCAAAATGCCCTGCCGCAGCGCGCCACCGCGAACATCAACTGCCGGATCTTCCCGGGCCACAGCAAGGAAGCAATTGCCGCCGAACTGCGCAGCGCGATCGGCATGCCCGATGTCAAAATCAGCGATGTCACCGGCGAGGATTCGATCTCTGCACCAGCCTCGCCGATGCGGCCCGATTTCGTCAAGGCGGCGGAAAAGGCGATGCACCTGGTCAATCCGGGGCTGCCGATCTTCCCCAGCCAAGCCTCGGGCGCATCGGACTCGATGTGGTACCGCGCGCTCGGCGTGCCGAGCTACGGCGCGAGCCCGGTGTTCATGAAGGATTCCGAAGACTTTGCGCACGGACTGAACGAGCGCATTCCGCTGTCGAACACCGCGCCGGGGATCGCGTACTATCTCAGCCTGTTCACCGATCTGACGAAGTAGGCACGCGGCGCGGTCGTGACACAACTTGCCCAAGCCCTGGCGCAGATCGCCAGCAGTGCGGCCGATCCCGACGCCGATTGGTCGCTGCCGGGGTGGACGTACCACGATCCCGAATTCTTCGCCGCCGAGATGGACCGGGTGATCCGGCCCTCGTGGCAAATTGTATGTCATATCAGTGAGGTACCTGGACCGGGCGATTACCGCACGCTCGACTATCTGGGCGAAAGCGTAATCGTGATCCGGGGCATGGACGGCGTTGTCCGCGCTTTCACCAACGTCTGCCGTCACCGCGCGATGCGGCTGGTGGAGGGGCCCGGCTGCGCGAAAAAACTGGTTTGCCCCTATCACGCCTGGACTTACGCGGTCGATGGGCGGCTTTCGGGCGTGCCGCACAAAGCGGAATACCCCGCGCTCAACATGGCAGAAAGCGGTCTAGCCCCAGTAGCAATCGAACAATGGCGCGGGTTCGTGTTCGTGCGGCTGGAGGACGCGGGCTTCCCCTCGGTTGCCGAAATGATGGCGCCGTTCGAAGCCGAGATCGAACTGTACAAGTTCGAGGAGATGCAGCCGCTCAGCCCGATCCGCCACCGCCCGCGCGACGTTAACTGGAAGAATGTCGGCGATAACTATTCGGACAATCTGCACATCTCGGTCGCGCACGATGGGCTGACCCGATTGGTCGGCAGCAGCTACCGGATCGAAGCGCACGGCTGGGCCGACCGGCTTACCGGCGATGTCACCAGTGGCTACAAACAGAACTTCTGGGAACGGTTTTACACCGCGCACCTGCCAAGGGTGGAGCACTTGCCACAGGAGGCGCAGGGGCGCTGGCTCTATTACAAGCTGTGGCCCAACATGGCGTTCGATTTGTACGCCGACCAGATCGACTTCATGCAGTGGCTGCCGACCTCGCCCACCACCTGCCTGTTGCGCGAAGTGTCTTACGCCTTGCCGGATGAGCGCCGCGAGATGAAACTGGCGCGCTATGCCAACTGGCGGATCAACCGCGTGGTCAACGCCGAGGACACCTGGCTGATCGGCGGGGTCCAGCAAGGCATGGCCAGCCGCAGCTACAGCGCTGGGCCAATCGCCACCAGCGAAGTTTGCCTGCGCAGTTTCACCCGCAAGATCAGGGCGTTGATCCCGGAGGCACGGTTGGCGCGGGCGCCGGAGACGGGGTGGAGTGGGGGGTGATAACCGGATAGTGCGTTCCTGCGAATTCGAGCAGCTTGGGCGCGTCCGGTCGCGGGTTTGACCCCAAAATTAAAACCGCGCGTTTGCCGTCACTCGCACCGATCTTGATTCAATCGGATGGAAATGAATGTCGTTTTGGCCACCAGGATCTTCGCCCGGAAGACGCGATTGGTAATAATAGTCGATCGCTGAGCTTTGTGCGTCAAGCAGGTTGAAAGCCTCGAGCTCAATGGTGAACCCGGGTGTGAATTTATAGCCGATCCGGCCGTTAAGCGTCGTCGTTGACTTGGACCGAACGCTGTTATCCTCAATCAACGGGCGCGGGCCGAAATAGCGGAACTGCAGCGCGCCAAAATATGGGCCAAGATCATCAACTGAGGCGGCGATCGAGGCAACTCCCTCGACCGCGCCCGGAATGCGGCGACCCACCGGATCGGAATCGCGAAACCGGGCCTGTGCAAAGGCGAGGTCGGCATCGATCGTCAGCCAGCGCGTGGGTTTGTAGTAGTTCGAGAACTCGATCCCAATCCGGCGGCTGGGGCGGCCAGCGGCGGTGGAACCGGCATCACCTTCAAAGATCAGCTCGGAATCAAAATCAAGCCCGTACACTGAAAGCGTGCTCTGCAAGCGCGGCACGATTTCGGTGCGAATGCCCACCTCCACGCCCTTGGCGCGGACCAGTCCCGGCACCCGGTCGGCCGGATCGCCGGTTTTGGGATCGACCGTGATCACTGTGCCGCGCGCGTCGTTGCTGTGAAACCCGGCACCAGCGTTCAGATAAAATTCGGTTTTAGACCACGGTCCGAACACCAGGCTCAGCTTTGGGCTGAACAGCGACGCGTGCGTCTTGCCCGAGTTGACGGCCAATGAACTCGTCACATCGAAGTCGTAATAGTCCTCACGGACACCAAGCACGGTGCGAAATTTATCGGACCAACGTGTGGTGTTTTCCATATAACCACCGACACTCGTTTCTTTGATTATGTCGCGGCGGGTTTCGGACAGCTCTTGTCTGGCTTTGGTATTTAGCAGCCCGTTGCGAATGGCGTCGCGTTGGACCTGAAGCCCCACGGTGGTTTCTGATGGACGACCGAATAGGCTCCCCCGCCATGAATGACTGGCATTCAGCGCCATCGACGTGCGGTCATCGGGCTGCGCAAACTGATCGCCGTTGACGGGATCGTCGAGAAAGTATGTGAAGTTCGAGAAGATGCGCAGCCGGTTATCGATCACATAAGCGTTGATTTTGGTCGCGGTGTTCTCGGTGGCTTGATGCCACTCGGCCGACAGGCTGTAGCGATGGACTACGCCCCCATCGGTGGGATCGATCGAGCTGAACCGGTCTAATGTCCCAGCATCGACCGCACGCTGCGGGATTTGGTCGGTCGCGTTGTAGCTGGCAGCATAAGCCATGCCGGTGACGTTGAAGCCCGACTCTTTGGTTCCTCGCGAGTAGCGCAACACGCCATTGATCTTGCGATAATTGTCGCCCTTGGTGAACGGACCATCGTTATGAAACAGTTCCAGCGCGTAAAGCAGATTGCCGCCCGCGATTTTCGGCGATCCGGCCACGAGCCCCCGGCGGTATCCGTTCTCGCCCATCCCCAAGCTGACCAAGGTGTCGGGTAGCGTGTTTACGTAATGAACGCTGACCGAGCCAGCGGCGGCAAAAT
>JAYTIS010000177.1:0-2658 GCA_043731725.1 Novosphingobium sp. | reverse complement strand
GCTGCCGCGCCACTTGACGATACCTGCGATGAGCCCGTGTTGTTGGTCGCCTCGGGCCCGGTGCGAGATGCGACAAGAATGGAAGCTTATACCAAAGCTGTTTCCGCAAGCGGGCTCTATCAGCAACTTGGTGGTTATGAATTGGCGACCGCCCGACCATTGGATGTGCTCGAAGGCAGTTCTTTTGCCAGCTTCGCGAATGTCGTCGTGCGCTTTCCATGCCGCGCCAACGCCTTGGCCTTCTGGAACAGCAGGACGTATCAGGAGCAACTCAAGGTGTTGCGCACCAACCCGCCGGCGAGCGAAATGGTAGTCGCAATCTATCCCGAAACCCCCATCCGAGCCGATATGATCGGCAAAGTCGGTGACAACAGCTACAATGCGTCGTTCGATCCCGCTGCGGTTCCGCAAACCGCAACGCACAGGCCCTGACGTGGGCAAACTCGACGGGATTACCGTTGTTGATCTGACGCAGTTCCTGCCCGGCCCGATGCTGAGCGTGATGATGGCCGACCACGGCGCGCGCGTGATCAAGATTGAGCCGCCCGGTGGAGAACCGGTGCGCGGGCAAGGCCCGTTCGAGAATGGTCAGTCGATCTGGTTTACGCAGCTCAATCGCGGCAAATTGAGTCGCACGCTCGATCTAAAGAGTGCCGCAGGCAAGGCCGAGCTGGCAGCGCTGATCGCTGAGGCCGACGTTTTCCTAGAAGGATTTCGCCCCGGGGTAATCGGGAGATTAGGGTTCGACTATGCCGCGGTGCGCGCAATCAATCCGCGCGTGGTCTATTGTTCGATCAGCGCGTTCGGTCAACACGGCGAACTGGCGCACCACCCGGCGCACGATCTGGCGGTGCAGGCACTGGCCGGGTTCCTCTCAGTCAACGACGGACCCGATGGTGCACCGGTGGTGCCGGGCGTAGCCTCGTCCGACATGGCCGCCGGGCTGACCGCTCTGGCGGGCGTGCTGATGGCGCTGCTGGCGCGCGAACGCACCGGTCAGGGCGACTACCTCGACATTGCCATGTTCGACAGCCTGCTGCCATGGTCCGCGCATACCGCCAGCGCAGCGATCGCCGGGGGACCGGCCCCGCGCTCGGCGGCTCAGCGCTCGCTGGGAGGCTCCGCGTTCTACCAGGTTTACCGCACGAGCGACGGGCAGCATATCGTGCTTGGTGGGCGCGAGATAAAGTTTGCGATCAATCTGCTGACCGCGCTGGGCCGTGCCGACCTGATCCCGCTGGCCGAGGCTGAGGCGGGCGAACAGGACGAGCTAATCGCGTTCCTGCGCCAGACCTTTGCCGAGCGGACGCGCAATCAGTGGACCGCGTGGATGGCGGACAAGGACGTCGCTTTTGCCCCGGTGCTCGATTTCCGCGAAGCGCTCGATGCGCCGCATGTCGCTGCGCGCGGCCTGATTGTCCAAGCGGACGAGCGCCACCACATAGCCCCACCGATTCGCTTCGCCATTGACGCGCCGTGGCAACCGGGCAAGGTACCCGAACTGGACGACTAAGCCTTTGCGCTACGGGATTAACAGCGACGAGCCGGTGGTTTCGCGGGCCTCCAGCGCACGGTGCGCTTCGGCCGCCTTGGTCAGCGGCCAGGTCTGGCCGATCGTTACTGCAACGCGCCCCGATCCGATCATGTCCCACACTAGTGCAGCCCCGGCAGCGCGTTCGGCGGGATCGGTGTAGTAATCGAACAGCGTTGGGCGGGTAACGAACAGCGAGCCCTTCGCGGCCAGCACGCCCAACCCGACCCCGGTCACCGGCCCATCGGCATTGCCGTAGCTGACGATCAACCCGCGCCGTGCGGTCGAATCGAGGCTGGCCTGCCAGGTCGACATGCCGACCCCGTCGAACGCCACCCGTACCCCGGCCCCGCCGGTCAGTTCACGCACCGTGGGAGCTACCGGGTCACTGTCATAGCGGATCACATGATCGGCCCCGGCCTTGCGCGCTGCCTCCGCTTTAGCCGCAGTGCTGACTGTGCCGATGACCATGGCGCCCTTGTGCTTGAGCCACTGTACCAGCAGCAGCCCCACCCCGCCCGCTGCCGCATGAACCAGAACAGCCCAGCCCGGCTGGACTTTTGCGCAGCGCTCGACCAGGAATTCGGTGGTCGCGGCCTTTAGCAGCGCGGCCGCCGCGGTGCGTTCATTGATGGCGTCGGGCAGTACAAAAAGGCTGGCGGCCGGCACATTACGCGCGCTGGCATAGGCGCCCAAAGCGGGGCCGAAGGTGGCGACCCGGTCGCCCTCGCGCAGCCCGCTCACCCCCTCGCCCAGCGCGGCGATGGTGCCGGCGGCTTCCAGCCCCAACCCGCTCGGCAGCTTGACCGGGTAAACCCCGCCACGATGGTATGTGTCGATATAATTGATGCCAATCGCAGACTGCACGACGGTCACTTCGCCGGGACCGGGCGCAGGCACGTCAACCTCGCGCAGCGCGATCACTTCGTGCCCGCCAATCTGGTCGAATTCGGCACGGGTGGCTTTCATGGGTGTGCTCCTTGGCTGCAATCGACAATATTTGGTGTGCGATTCACTTGAACAAGACCGTGCGGCTGCCACACAGCAAGATTCGGTGTTCAAGATGCGCCTTGACCGCGCGCGACAACGCACGGCTCTCTGTTTCCTGCCCCTGCGCGATCAGATCA
>JAYTIS010000176.1:0-6176 GCA_043731725.1 Novosphingobium sp. | reverse complement strand
GCGGCAAGCGCTTGCGGGATCGCCAGATTGCTCGGCGCAAACCGTGCCTCGCCGCGCACTTCCTCGGCGCCGTCGGGACTGAGCAGCGCGGCGGTTATCACCAGCATTGCGCCGTCAGGCTGCGTCAGCACGGCGATCGGGCTGTGGCAATTGCCCCCCAACGCTGCCAGCAGCGCGCGCTCAGCCAACACCGCTTGGTGGCTAGGGCCATGGTCGATTGCGGCCAGCATGGCGCGCATGGCAGCATCATCGCTGCGGCATTCGATGGCGATTGCGCCTTGCCCCGGAGCGGGCAGCCAGACCCGGGCGTCAAGCGGGGTGCCGGTGTCGGACAGGCCTAGCCGGTTGAGCCCGGCCATCGCGAGCAGCGTCGCATCGGCCTCACCCGCGGCCAGCTTGGCCAGCCGGGTCGCGACATTGCCGCGAAAACTGATCACACTGCAATCGGGCCGCGCGCGCAGCGCCAGTGCCGCGCGGCGCGGGGCGCTGGTGCCGATCCTTGCGCCCGGAGGTAAGGCATCGAGCGAGGCCGCCCCGATCAGGCAATCGCGCACGTCTTCGCGCGGCAGGACGGCGGCGATCACCAGCTCAGCGGGCCGGATTGTCTCGACATCTTTGAGCGAATGAACCGCAAAATCGATCGTCCCGGCGAGCAGACAAGCGTCGAGTTCTTTGGTCCACAGCGCCTTGCCGCCGATCTCCGCGAGCGGGCGATCCTGCACCTTGTCGCCGCTGGCGGTGACCGCAACCAGCTCTATTAGCAACCCCGGGTGCGCCGTAATCAGCCGTTCGCGCGCTTCTTCGGCTTGCGCCAGTGCGAGCGGAGAACGGCGGGTGCCTAGCTTTAGGGGACGGTCCGGCATGGCGGCTTGTGCTAGTCCCCAATGTGGTTCAGGGAAAGCCCGGATGGGGATTGTCCTCGGAATTGAATCGTCGTGTGACGAAACCGCTGCGGCGCTGGTCGACAGTGGCCGCACAATTCTTGCGCAGCGCATTGCCTCGCAGGATGACGCCCATCGTCCCTATGGCGGAGTGGTCCCCGAAATTGCTGCACGCGCCCATGCCGAACGGCTCGCTCCCTTGATCGAGGCTGTGCTGGATGAAACTGGGTTGGGACTGTCGGACCTTGACGCGATTGCCGCCACCGCCGGGCCGGGTTTGATCGGCGGGGTGATGGTCGGGCTGGTCACCGCCAAGGCGCTGGCGATGGCCAGCGATAAGCCGCTGATTGCGGTCAATCATCTTGAAGGTCATGCCTTGTCGCCGCGGCTGGCCGATCCCTCGCTGACGTTCCCGTATCTGCTGTTGCTGGTCTCGGGCGGGCATTGCCAAATCCTGCTGGTCGAAGGGGTGGGGCGATACCGCCGGCTGGCAACCACGATCGATGACGCCTTGGGTGAGGCGTTTGACAAGACCGCGAAGATCCTAGGTCTTGGATTTCCGGGCGGTCCAGCGGTTGAACGGATTGCCGCAACCGGCAACGCGGCGGCGGTACGCTTGCCGCGCCCCTTACTTGGCAGTGCCGAGCCGCATTTTTCCTTCGCCGGGCTGAAAAGCGCAGTACTGCGCGCCAAGCAGGCAGGCCTTCACCAAACCGCCGATATCGCCGCCGCGTTTCAGCAGGCCGCGATCGATTGTGTGATTGACCGGACCCGCAAAGCGCTAGGCACCATCACTAAACCCAGCGCACTGGTGGTCGCGGGCGGGGTCGCCGCCAACCGTGCTGTGCGGGCCGCGCTCGAAGCGCTGGCGGGAGAACACAATCTGAAATTCGTCGCCCCGCCGCTGGCGCTTTGCACCGACAACGCTGCGATGATCTCTTGGGCCGGACTGGAGCGGATGGCGCTGGTGGGCTTCGCCTCGGATCCATTCGATTTTGTCGCCCGCCCGCGCTGGCCGCTCGATCCTGACGCCGCGCCGGTGCGCGGGGCCGGTGTCAAGGCATGATTCCTCCCATAGGAGTGCTTGGCGCCGGGGCCTGGGGCACAGCGATCGCGCAGGCCATGGCCAGCGACGGGACACCGGTGTGGCTATGGGCACGCGAGCCCGAAGTGGTCGATGCAATCAACGAGAGCCATGAAAACAGGGTATTCCTGCCCGGTATTCCGCTTTCTCCACTGATCCGCGCAATATCGGACGCTGACTGGGTGGGTGAATGCCAAGCCGTGTTCGTGGTAACTCCAGCGCAGCACATGCGGGCCGTTCTAAGTAACTTGCCTTGCAATGCCGAGCCGCTGATCCTGTGCTCGAAAGGGATCGAGGCCGAGACTTTTAAGTTCATGCACCAGGTTGCGCAGGAAGAAGTTGATGGCTCGCCAGTCGCGGTAATGTCCGGTCCGACTTTCGCCCACGAAGTGGCGCGCGGGTTGCCGACAGCGGTTACTCTCGCGGCCGAGGATACTGCAACCGCGACCAGAGTTGCGGCATTAATAGCCAGACCATCATTGCGGCCCTACCTTTCTACCGACCTGATCGGCGCGGAGATCGGCGGAGCGGTCAAGAACGTGCTGGCGATCGGCTGCGGCGTGGTTGACGGGCTGGGGTTGGGCCAGAATGCCCGCGCCGCGCTGATCGCGCGCGGCTATGCCGAGATGCTTCGGTTTGGCCTGGCGCGCGGCGCGCGGGCCGAAACGCTCGCCGGGCTGTGTGGTCTGGGCGATCTGGTGCTGACTTGTTCGTCCACCGCCAGCCGCAATTTTTCGCTCGGCCAAGCGCTGGGTAAGGGCATGTCGGCAGCGGAGGCACTGGCGGGTAAAAGCAGCGTGGCTGAAGGCGCGCACACCGCTCCGGTGCTGGCCGAACTGGCGGCGCGCCACGGGATCGATATGCCGATTGTGAAGGCAGTAGCCCGGCTGCTGCGCGGCGAAGCCCCGGCGCGACAAGTGGTCGCCGAATTGCTCGCTCGCCCGCTCAAAGCCGAAGGACCACAGGCATGAGCGAGGTCCAGACCCCCCTTGAGGATATCCAGGCACTCGCCAAGGGCGGACGCACCAATTTCTTCGGGTTCCTGCTGCGCCTGCTCGGCACTGCGCCGTTTCTGTTCATCGCCGGGCGGCTTTACGGGGTCGAGGCGCTGGGCGTTTATGCTTCGGCGGTGCTAATCGCCGAGCTCGCGGCCCAGCTGTGCGCGCTCGGTCAACGTCGTGGTCTGGCCCAGCGGCTGGCCGAGGACGGCCGCGATCCGGCACATGCGGTGGCCGATGGGCTGCTGCTGACGCTGCTACTGTCGCTGGTGGTCGCCGGATTGCTCTATCTGATCCCGGCACCAATGTTCCCCAGCGGCAGGTTTAGCGAATACGACCGGTTGCTGCCGTTTGCGATCATCCCCAATGCCTTGACCGACGTGATGTTGGCGGCGCTGGCCTATGGCTACAACGTCGCCGCCACCGTGCGCGCACGCTCGCTGGTCGAACCGTGGGTGCAGACGCTGGCTGCGCTTGGATTCCTGTGGGTACTGCCCGAAGGCGGGCTGGTGCTGGCCTATCTGTTCGCAAAATTTGCGGCAGCGCTGTTCGCATTTTTCCCGTTGCTGCGCAGTCTGGGCTTGCCGCACCAGTGGCGGCCCTCACGCGCCCGGCTGACCAAACTCGCCGCGCAGTCAGCACCGCTAGCAGGGGCCGATCTGGTCGAATGGGGCTCACGCCGACTCGATCTTGCGATCCTTGGTTTCCTAACCACGCCAACCGCAGTTGGGGTCTATTTCGCGGCGCAGCAGGTCGCGTCGTTGCCGCAAAAGCTCAAGACCAGCTTTGAACCGATCCTGGGCCCGGTGATCACTCGCAATATCAAGGAAGGTAATTACGCGGCGATCGCGCATCAGGTCTGCCAGGTGGGATTCTGGATCGTCGCGGTGCAGGCGGGAATCGCCCTCGCACTAGGCATACCGGGGCCGAGCGTCATGGGCTTGCTGGGCAAGGATTTCATCGGCGGGACCGGCGCGCTAGGCTTCCTGCTCGCCGCCGAGGTTGTCGCGGCGACCGCAGTGGTGAGCGAAGCGGCGCTGGTTTATCTGGCGCGGGTGCCCAATCTGCTGATCTCGCTCGGCACGATTTCGCTGCAAGGAGTCTTGACATTTGCCGGGATCGAAGCGGTCAAGCAGTTCAATTTCAACGACAAGTTTAGCGCTGCTGCGGCCGCCGGCTCGCTGGCGATTTCGCTGGGGGTGGCGTCCTTGCTTAAAGCGCGGCTGTTGGGCCGAATACTCAAGCATCCGATCAATAACTGGCGCTGGCCGCTGGTTTGGGCGGCCGCCCCAGCCATCGTGGTCGGCTGGGCGACGCAGCGGTTGCTCCCAAGCTGGGCGATGCTGGCGGTGGGCGCGCCCGCAATCCTGTTGTCGTATGGGTTCGTGATCTGGCACAAGGGTTTCGGCCCCGAAGACCGGGTGCTGTTCCGCCGCAATGTCGGCGCGTGACGCATAGCTGAGGGAGCAGATGCAATGAACGAGGCATTCGCGGTAATCGAAGCGAACTGGCTGGTCTATGGCGGGGTCGCGCTGGCCGCATTGCTAATCGCGTGGTGGCTGCTCTCGCGCCCCGGAAAGGCCGCGCGCCGCCGCGAATACAAACCTGATGTGCTCGATGATGGCGTCGCCCCAGCCACGCGCAACCAAGCGCTGATCGACGCCGCGCCGGCCGCGCAAGTGGTGATGCCGCCGGTTATGTCCGACGCGCTGGGCGGGATGGGCGAAATCGTCGCCAGGGCGGCGCAGGCGGAGGTTGAAGGCGCGCGGGCGGCTGAAGTGGTGGCACCACCGCCGCCACGGCTGCCGCCAGCACCAGTGCCTGAGCGACGGCCAGTTCCCGAAGTCATCGCCGAGCCGGTGTTAATGCCCGGGTTGGACGAAACCGCCTCGCCCGATCAGACGGCCGATGAAGAGCAGCACCCCGATTCGGTCAGCGAGCCGGTTGCTGAGCCAGTCACAGCTTCGCCAGCAACCCCACCAGCAGGCGATGACTTGTCAAAAATCAAAGGCCTCGGCCCCAAGCTCCAGACGCTACTGCCAACACTCGGCCTCAACACCTACGCCCAAATCGCCGCGCTGACCGAAGCTGATCTGGTAAAGCTCGATGCGCAATTAGGCCCCTTCGCCGGCAGACCAGCGCGCGATGGCTGGGTCGAACAGGCGAAGTACCTGGCGGCAGGCGATGTGGCGGGGTTCGAAGCGCGGTTCGGGAAGGTTTGAGGTAAGGTTAGTAGGAAGCTACCTATTCAAATCGAGCCCTTTGCGACCGCCAAATCAATAGCGCCTAACGCCCCCAGCGCTTCTTACTCTCCCTCCCGAACCGCCCCTTCCGCGTCCCCGGCTTGCCTTCGTTGCTCCGTCCTACAATCGGTGCGGTGCGTTGGTCGCTCGGTATTCCGAGTTCGTCTTCTTCCAGCCGGCGTATTTCGTCGCGCAGGCGGCCGGCTTCTTCGAATTCTAGGTCCGCCGCGGCGTTGCGCATTTTGCGCTCGAGGTCTTCGATATGGCCGCGCAGGTTGTGGCCAACCAAGTTGTTGGCGCCGTCGGCGTCAATCTCAACCAGCACGCCGTCGCGTGAGGCGGTATCGGCGACGATGTTGTGGATGTCGCGCTTGATGCTTTCAGGCGTGATGCCGTGTTCGATGTTGAAGGCGTGCTGCTTCTCGCGGCGGCGGTCGGTTTCGGCAATGGCGCGTTCCATGCTGCCGGTCATCCGGTCGGCGTAAAGAATCACGCGGCCATCGATGTTGCGCGCGGCGCGGCCGATGGTCTGGATCAGGCTGGTTTCGCTGCGCAGGAAACCTTCCTTGTCGGCGTCGAGGATCGCAACCAGTCCGCATTCGGGAATGTCGAGCCCTTCGCGCAGCAGGTTGATCCCGACCAGCACGTCGTAGACCCCCAGCCGCAGATCGCGGATCAGCTCGATCCGTTCAAGCGTTTCGACGTCGCTGTGCATATAACGCACGCGCAGCCCGGCCTCGTGCATGAACTCGGTCAGGTCTTCGGCCATGCGCTTGGTCAGCGTGGTCACCAGCGTGCGGTAGCCAGCCAGCGCGACCTTGCGGCATTGCTCGATGCAGTCTTGCACCTGATCCTCGACCGGACGGATCTCTACCGGCGGATCGATCAAGCCGGTGGGGCGGATCACCTGTTCGGCAAACACCCCGCCCGATTGTTCCATCTCCCACCCACCGGGCGTGGCTGAAACCGC
>JAYTIS010000175.1:0-6852 GCA_043731725.1 Novosphingobium sp. | reverse complement strand
ATGACGAGGAACGGCTCCTCCCCAGAATGGGGAGGGGGACCAGCCGCAGGCTGGTGGAGGGGGCCATCCCCCACGCGCAATGCCGCATCATGCCGAGAGCCCCCACCACCGTCTACGACGGTCCCCCTCCCCGTATCGGGGAGGATCACTGGCGTTTGCGCGTCATCCCGGACCCGATCCGGGATCGCTGGAGCGTCAATGCGGGGAAAAGCAGAGTGTTCGGAAGCAGACATGGTTCACCTCGGCAAAGCGAAAAGGGAACCGGGTCAGTTAGCGGAATGTGGGGGTGTAGGAAAATGGCTACCGGGCGCTACCGGGGACATGCTATTGCGTGTCCCCGCGTTACGGCACGACGTCAGGCTCTAACGCCTCAACTCACCACTTGCCGCCAGCTTCCTCAATCGCCTTGAGCAAAGCGCGCTTGCTGGGGCTGCGGTTCTGACCGGAGTTGCGAGGCACCTCGACATCTCCGACAATCTTGCGGCAGCGTTCCACGCTCGCGCTCAATGCTTCGAGCGTCACCGGATCACGCTTGGTCTTCAAGGTCTTGAATGCCATAATCGCTGCTTGTCTCTTCGCGTATCCGGCGCTCCATATAACCCAGATCGAGGCGCTCGCACAGTGCGAACAAAGCACGGGCCTGACCCAGCATGGCGGGCGCGCTGCCCGATGCATACTGACCCATCCGATCAGCAATTATATCCTCCGGCGCAATCACCGCAATCGCGCCATCAGGAGCCAACTCAACTACCTGGACCATTTCGCGGTCAGCCAGACCATCGAGCAAGGTCGACGACACCACTTCGAACCCTAGTTTGAAATCGGGATGAATCCAGCCCCGCGTTGCCATGCCTGGGCCAGAGGGACGAACGAAACCGTGTTACTGCATGATAGCTTCAAGCTCCTCCTGCCGCTCGCTCGAAAGATCAAAATCCCCTGTGTTTATCGCTCCCTGCGTGTAAATCTCAACCGCCGCACCGCCAACCAGCACTGGTGGATGCCAACCAGCTGCATCCATCGCGGAACTTATGCGAGCAAGCAGGCACAGCGCGGCTTCGAACGCTGGCCGGTATGGGGATTGCGCAGGCATGAAGCGAGGTTAGCGGTCGGGGCGCTTGGAGCAAGGATTGGTTCACAGGGGAGGGCAGAGGCGCGAAGGAGAAGAGAGCTAGAGGGGGGTGTTGAGCGTTCCACTGTATCCTAGCAGTACTAAGAGACTTGGGGTGCAATATTGTGGCGCTAGGAGGATTGAGCATGCCTTATGGCAATCGTTAAAAACTAACGTAGCATGGAGACACGCAATAGCATGTCCTCGGAACGCCCCCACCCCAGCAACGCAATCCCCGCTCGCGCGTTGAGTGCTTATCGCGGGCGGCCGAGCCTCGGTTTCCTGCGTGGCACCCCGATAGTCGGGGGCACTCACCAGGAGAAATACCCATGCGAGCACTTGCTTTCGCCGCCGCCTTTGCCTTGATCGGCAGTGCTGCCGGCGCACAGACCATGAGTACCACCGAAACCACGACAACCCCGGCCCCGATGGCCACCAGCACCACGATGACCACCACGCACACGCACACCACATCGATGATGGCGACCTCGCACAAGGGCCATATGATGCGTCATTGCATGAACAAGATGAAAAACGGCCACAAGATGCGCGTCTGCAAAAAGCGGATGATGCACCACATGTAGGTTTGAGCGCGGCCTAAATCTGCATCCAGCCCGTTTGTCCTGAGCTGGTCGAAGGATCGTCCTGTTTCCTGCCGCCGCAAAAGGCCGGGCAGTCCTTCGACAGGCTCAGGATGAGCGGGTTTTTGGGCGGGCATTTCCGCGTTTGGCTGGCACCCCGCAACCCCCAAACCGGCTCACCGGGAACAAACCGGCCGCTCCAGCGTCTTAGTCGTGGCGGCACTTGCGCCGTTCATTAGGGGACTGACATGCGTACCACTGCAACAATCGCTGCGCTCGGCTGCTCTCTGCTGGCACTCGCCGGGTGCAAGCAGGAGACCAATTACCCGGTCGCCGACACCGCCACTACCGTGATCGCGGCCCCGGCCGAGATTGCCACCACGGTGGTCCCGGTGCCCGGCCCGACTTCGACCACGGTCGTCGCGGTTCCGGTTCCCGGTCCGACTTCGACTTCGGTCGTCCGCGTTCCGGTTCCCGGCCCGACGGTAACCACGACCGCTACTCCCGTTCCGTAGTAGGGTAGGCCCGCAGTAACGCGGGCCCCGCGCTTAGCGGGCAAGCAGAGCTTTCAGGTAGCCGCCGGTGAAGCTCTGCTTGTTCGCCGCGACTTGTTCCGGCGTGCCCTCGGCGACAATCTCTCCGCCGCGCACGCCGCCTTCGGGGCCGAGGTCGAGGATCCAGTCGGCGACCTTGATCACATCAAGGTTGTGTTCGATCACCACCACCGAATTGCCCTGATCGACCAGCCGCTGCAGCACTTCGAGCAGTTTGCGGACGTCTTCGAAGTGCAGCCCGGTGGTTGGCTCGTCGAGGATATAGAGCGTCTGCCCAGTGCTGCGCCGGCTGAGCTCTTTGGCGAGCTTGACCCGCTGGGCCTCGCCGCCGCTGAGCGTGGTCGCCTGCTGGCCGACCTTGACGTAGCCTAGCCCAACCTCGTTGAGCATGTGCATCTTGTCACGGATCGGGGGGACCGCCTTGAAGAACCCTTCGGCGTCCTCGATCGTCATGTCGAGCACGTCGGCGATGCTGTGGCCCTTGAATTTCACCTCAAGCGTTTCGCGGTTGTAGCGTTTGCCGTTGCACTCCTCGCAGGTGACATAGACATCGGGGAGGAAGTGCATTTCGATCTTGATCAGCCCGTCGCCGTGGCAGCGCTCGCACCGCCCGCCTTTGACGTTGAAGCTGAACCGCCCGGGTTTGTAGCCGCGCGCGCTGCTTTCGGGCAGCCCGGCGAACCAGTCGCGGATTTGCGTGAAGGCGCCGGTATAAGTCGCGGGGTTGGAGCGCGGGGTGCGGCCGATCGGCGACTGATCAATCTCGATCACCTTGTCGCAGAACTCCAGCCCCTCGATCTTGTCATGCGCCCCGGCGATCACCCGCGCGCCGTTGAGCACGCGGGCCGCGCCGGCCTGCAGCGTATCGATCACCAGCGAGCTTTTGCCGCTGCCTGAGAGCCCGGTGATGCAGGTGAAGGTGCCGAGCGGGATCCGCGCCGTGACGTTATTGAGGTTGTTGGCGCGCGCCCCGTGGACCACGATCGCGTGGCCGTTGCCCGGGCGGCGCTGCGGCGGGACTTCGATCCGGCGCTGGCCTGAGAGGTACTGCCCGGTCAGGCTGGCTTTGCTGTTGAGGATGTCCTCGAGTGTGCCCTGCGCCACGATCTCTCCACCGTGCACGCCCGCGCCCGGGCCCAGATCGACGATGTGATCGGCGTGGCGGATCGCGTCTTCATCGTGCTCGACCACGATCACCGTGTTGCCCAGATCGCGCAGCCGCTTGAGCGTTTCGAGCAGCCGATCGTTATCGCGCTGGTGCAGTCCGATGCTCGGCTCGTCGAGCACATAGAGCACACCCGAGAGCCCGCTGCCGATCTGGCTGGCGAGCCGGATGCGCTGGCTCTCACCGCCGCTGAGCGTACCTGAAGTCCGGTTGAGGTTGAGATAATCAAGCCCAACATTGTTAAGGAAACCAAGCCGTTCGTTGATTTCCTTGAGGATCGACTTGGCAATCTGGCTTTGCTGGTTGGTCAGCTGGGCATCAAGCGCGAGATACCATTCGACCGCCGCGGCGACCGACATTTGCGTGATCGTCGAGATGTCCTCGCCCGCCAGCTTGACCGCCAGCGCCTCGGGCTTGAGCCGTTTGCCGAGGCAAGTCTCGCACGGCTGCGCGGTCTGGAACTTGCTCAGCTCCTCGCGCATCCACGCGCTTTCGGTTTGCAGCATGCGGCGGTTGAGATTGCCGACCACGCCTTCGAACGCCTTTTTTACGGTGTAGCTTTTGCGGCCATCGGTGAAGGTCAGCGGCACCGCCCGGCCGGCGGTGCCGTGGAGGATCACCACCTTGGCCTCGCCCGAGAGATCCTGCCACGGCAGGTCCAGACTGAAGCCGAATTCGGCGGCGAGGCTGGCCAGCACCTGCATGTAATAGGGGCTCGGTGGGTTGCTCTTAGCCCACGGCACCACTGCGCCTTGCTTAAGGCTGAGGTTCTCGTTGGGGACCACCAGCTGCGGATCGAACAGCAGCTTTTCGCCCAGGCCATCACAGGCCGGGCAGGCCCCCATCGGCGCGTTAAAGCTGAACAGCCGCGGCTCGATGCTCTCGATCGTGAAGCCCGAGACCGGGCAGGCAAATTTCTCGGAGAAGACGATGCGGTTGGCGGCCAAGCCGGTGCCCTTCATCGCACCGATCTTCTCCCCATCCTCTGAAGAGGAGGGGGGATTAGCAGTCATCGTTCCCCCCTCATCTTTAGAGGAGGGGGTCGGGGGGTGGTGGAGCTCCGCAACCGTGCCATCCGCCAAATCCAGATAGACCAGCCCATCGGACAATTTCAGCGCTTGCTCAAAGCTGTCCGCCAGCCGGGTCTCGATCCCCTCCTGATCGGGGGTCGTGGCGCGCACCGCAATCCGGTCAACCACCACTTCGATGTCGTGCTTGAGCTTCTTGTCGAGCGCGGGCGCATCTTCGATCGGGTAGAACTCCCCGTCGATCCGCACCCGGGTGTAGCCAGCCTTTTGCCACTCGGCCAGTTCGCGGCGGTATTCGCCCTTGCGCCCGCGCACCGCCGGGGCGAGCAGGAAGGCGCGCGTCCCCTCGGGCAGGGTCATCACCCGGTCGACCATCTGGCTGACCGTCTGCGCCGCGATCGGCAGCCCGGTGGCGGGCGAGTACGGCACCCCAACCCGGGCCCACAGCAGCCGCATATAATCGTAAATCTCGGTTACCGTCGCCACAGTTGAGCGCGGGTTGCGGCTGGTGGTCTTCTGCTCGATGCTGATCGCCGGGCTCAGCCCGTCGATATGTTCGACATCGGGCTTTTGCATCATCTCAAGAAACTGGCGCGCATAGGCGCTCAGGCTCTCAACATAGCGCCGCTGACCCTCGGCATAGATCGTGTCGAACGCCAGGCTCGACTTGCCCGAGCCCGACAGACCGGTGATCACGATCAAGCTGTCCCGCGGCAGCGTGACGTCAAAGCCCTTGAGGTTGTGTTCCCGGGCGCCCCGGACAACGATATTGGTAAGCGACATGGTGCGCCGATGTTCCACATTTGTTCACTGGAGGCAAGAGGCACCGGGCGGTACCCTGTGGCTAGATGGGCGGCGACACCCTAAATCGCAAGTCGGCACGGCCAATTCGGCCAGGCGCCCGCTGCGCGCGACGAGAACCTATTGGACCGAGCTGCACGCAACCTGCTGTTAACGTAGCAGTTGCTAATTCCGTCCTGCAGACAGGGAGGGTCGTCCATTGAAGCTTATATTGCTCGCCAGCGCCATTGCGCTGGGTATTTCGTTTATCGGCACCACGGCGCTGGCCGATGATCCCCACGATCCGCTGATGCGCGATCCGCGCGCGCGGGCCCGCGATCACGAAATCATTCGCCAGCTCAATCTTGCCGAACTGCGCAAAGTGCACGCACGCGATGCCCGGATGGCCCGGCAATGGCGCGCGTGGCGCGAATGGCAGGAAGACCACGGCCGCGACCGGTAGCCATCCGGTCCGTTCATTCACCCGCAAGCGACCAGCTGGCATAAGCGCCTTCATGGGGCAGTTTTTGCCAGCTAGGGGAATGGCGGGATGACGGCGAAGTTACGCAGAGGAAGTTCCAAACGCGCGTTGATCGCACTGGCCTTTCCGCTGGCCGCGTTGGTGCCGCTGGCCGCGCCGTTTAATGCGGCACAAGTGGCGGCGCTTGGGCTCCCGGGTGTACTGGCACGCAGCGTGACCAAAATGGGCAGTGCCGATGCCGCCACCATCAAGCACGCCAAGAAGCGCAAGGTGACGGTGCGCAAGTCCGCCGGCCTGCGGAGCGTCTGCACCGCCAGCAAGTTCAAAGGCAAACTGGTCAAACGCTGCAACACGGTCTCGATACTGACCGCGCCAGTTGTTGTTGCGCCAGTGCCGGTCAATCCCGCTCCGCCGCCCCCGATGATGAGTTATGCTCCGGTCCCTTCTGCGCCGCCGCCCCCGCACCTACCCTATGGCGCCGCGCCGGCGATGCAGGTCCCGGCAATCGCCTACTATTGGATCGATCAGGCCGACAGCTATGCCCAAGCCATTGGCAATTCGCCGCCCGACTTCAGTTTCGCATGCGGCGGGGTGGATTGCTGGGCTTGGATCAGCCGCGACGGCGAAGTCTTGATCGTCGAGCCGGCCCGCGACGGGGTGCTGCAATACTTCTTCGCCCCGCGTCAAACGTCACCCTATCTGGCGCGCGATTCCTATTCCAGCTTCGCGTTCGATGGCCGTGATTTGGTGCAGGTCTATGACAACCAGGGCCGGATCTACACCGGCGGACTGTCCAGCCGGGCCCGCTACGATGGTCAGGCGCTGCAACAGCGCGGACGCGCGCTATTCGCCGCTTCGCTCCGCCAGCGCCGATGGGATCGCGGTTCGGCCACAGCCTGGAACGCGCAATATGCCGATTACGGTTTTTATGATGGCTGGAATTCGGGTTGGGGCGGTTGGTGGCGCGATCTGCCCGACTGGGAACGTTATGAGCACGACCACCGCCATCAGCATCCGCCGCGCCACCTGGACGACGAACACCGCGATCGAGACGATGCTCGCCGCCGCTTTGAGAACTGGCACCGCCACGGCGATCAGGGAGCGCCACCGCCAACCGGCAATCCGGTGGTCAACCCAAGCCTCGGCGATAGCGGA
>JAYTIS010000174.1:0-8134 GCA_043731725.1 Novosphingobium sp. | reverse complement strand
CGGAACGAAAACCATCATGCCTCACCTGTTTAGCCCCTACACGCTGAAAGACATTACGCTGCGGAACCGCATCGCCATGTCGCCGATGACGATGTATCGTTCGGTCGAAGGATGCATGACAGACTTTCACGTCATGCTGATGGGGTCGCGCGCGGCAGGCGGATTCGGCCTGGTGTTTCCCGAACAGATCGCGATCACGCCCGATGGCCGCACGAGCGTCAGCTGCGCAGGAATCTGGGACGATGCCCAGATCGAAGGTCTCACGAGGGTCACGCGCATCATCAAGGACATGGGCGGTGTGCCAGCTATTCAGCTCGGCCATACTGGTCGCAAGGGGAGCCTCACCAAGCCTTGGGAGGGCAATATACAACTCCACCCCGAGCATCCCGATGGGTGGCAGGTGCGCGGGCCTTCGCCCATTCCCTATGGCGGCCGGTCACAGCTTCCCGTTCACGAACTCGCGGTGGACGAGATAGGCGCGCTCCATCAAGCCTACGCCGATGCGGCTAGTCGCGCCGAAGCAGCCGGGTTCGAATGGCTCGAGCTGCACTTTGCGCATGGCTATCTTGGTAGCAGCTTTTTCTCGCCGCTCGCGAACAAACGCCTCGACGGTTATGGCGGAGACCTCGAAGGCCGGCTGCGATTTCACCTGGAGGCGCTCGATGCGGTTCGCGCGGTCTGGCCTGAGCGCCTGCCCTTGACGATACGCCTCGGCTCCGACGATCTCCATGTTGAGGGCATACAGTTCGACGACGCAGTCCTCGCGATCAGACGAATGAAAAACCACGGCATCGACCTTGCTGATATAAGCTTTGGCTTCAATACAGACGCTATGAACAAAAACCCGCTGGCAGAGGTCGCGGCTATGGTGGAGCGCGGCGCGCGCGTGCGCAAAGAAGTCGGCATGCCCGTCGGCGTGTCATGGAATCTCGGTCAACCGGCGGTAGCCGACCGTGCAATCCGGGAGGAACAGATTGACCTCGTCCTTCTCGGTCGCCCCGCCTTGGCGAATCCGCATTGGCCATTTTGGGCGGCACGTGAACTCGCTGAGCCTGATCCCCTTTCGAATTTGCCGGAAGATTGGTCCTGGTGGCTGCGTCGTACCGGGCCGGACGATCCAAACCTGGGGTGGCCGGGAAGGCAGCGGTCCGACCAGATGCCGGAGACGCCGGCTTGATAGTGTTATGGCCAGAAATATCGTCAGAATCTTGGCAAAGAGCAAGCCCTCCCGCGCCATGTGGAATCGTCGTGTTATTCCGCATCCCTCCGCAGCGGAAACTTGCCCCCGTTTGAGTGGCTAAACAAACCTGCAACGACCCGACTTTGGCACAACTTTAGACAGGTTGGGAAGGTCGTCACTTCGGCTTTCGGAAGTAGGCGGAAGGTCAGTTGGTGCCGCGAAGCCGCGTGCGGGCCAAAGCTAGCCCTCGACTTCTCCCGCCTATATCAGCGCCACGAGCTTAGCAGCATCCATGCTGCGGCTTGCTTCGATCATTGAGCGTGCAAATGCCACGCCTATTGCGCCCACGCCGATGGACCCTAGGCCGCCCGCGTTTGATACAGCCGCAGCCAGCGTCGGCGTCGAAACGTCAACCATGGGCGCTCGAACGATTGGGATGCTCACTCTGAGGCGTTCTAGCGGTATCAAGAAAAAGCAAATGCGCCCGCGCGCAAGCGCGTGTAACCAGCTTCGCTCGCAATGACCGCTTAAGCCGCCAAGATTGGCGGGTGGAATGGCAGACTTGGGGCGCGTAGCTGCCAGGCGCCGGCACCATAAATGTGCGGCAGATTTAAGGTGCGCTGTCGGTCTCCGGCAACGACCGCCTTGTTAGCGAGTGCTGACGTCCCATTTTTGATCAATTCTGGTGGTGCGCTGGTGGTGCGAGTTTGTGGTACATGATTGAACATAGATAGAACAACCGCACTACCAGCACAAGTCGCAGTCCTACGCAGCACCAGCAAAATTAGAAGCTATATCATTGTTTGTACTATGTATATTACAAATTAAACTCAAGCAGCTTATGCGCCTGGGGGTGTGGGGGTCGGAGGTTCGAATCCTCTCGTCCCGACCATTTTTTCGCCGCACCGTAGCTTTGCCTATCCAGCGAAACGTTTTCCTACACAAACCAATTTGGTTACATGAGCTGCTTCGTTAAAACCGAAGGAGCAATTTATGGCATTATTCGACGTCCTGATCGGGCCAATCGTTTCGATCATCGACAAAGTCATCCCTGACAAGGCCCAGCGCGATAAGGCCAAGCTGGAGCTGTTGCAGCTGCAGGGCACGCAAGACATGGCCGAGATCAACTCTCGGCTATCAGCGATCATCGCCGAGGCCAATTCGCACGATCCGTGGACCAGCCGCGCGCGCCCAAGCTTTCTCTACGTGATGTACGTACTACTGCTGTGGGCGCTGCCAATGGGGCTGCTGGCCATGTTCAGTCCGGCCCGCGCGGCGGCAATTGCCGCGGGGATGAATGCCTACCTGTCTGGACTGCCCGAACCGCTCTATGCTTTGTTCGGAACCGGCTACCTTGGCTATACTGCCGCCCGGCAATGGGGCAAGATCGCCGGCAGCGACAAATAGCTTGGGCTCAGCCGCTAGAAAATGCCGTAGTGGTTAGTTTCGGGTAATCTTTTGCGGTTATAGCCTGACCCCAGGGGCATTCGCACAGGCGGGTGCCCGGGGAGTTCGCTCGTGTGCAACGCAACAAACTACGGACGTATCAGCATCGCAATCGCGGCCATGCTATTGGCACCGAGTATGCTGCTGAGCGGTTGCTCCAGCCGCGATTCTCTTCTGGCCGAAAAGCTTACCGCGGCGGATGCAGCTGCAGTGCGAGCAGAAAAGGCTGCTGACCGAGCCGAGAAAGCTGCTGGCAAGTTGGACAAGCAACAGCCCGCTGCAGTTGAAGCCGATGCCGCACCCGCTGAAGTGCAAGACCCAGCGCAGACCGAACAGGACCAGCAACAGGCCGCCTCCGCGCCCACTATTCACGGTTGACGCTTAGCGCTTGTGCGCTCAGCGCGCGGCTTTAAGGATTGGCCGTATTTGCTGAACCATCCGGAGCGCAGGCGTGGCCGACCGCACAGTTCTGGTCCTCAACGGACCCAATCTCAATCTGCTCGGTACCCGTGAGCCTGAGATCTATGGCCACGACACATTGGAACAGATTTCCGCGCGGCTGCTTACGCGCGGCGCCGAGCTGGGGCTGGCGGTCGAATGCCGACAATCCAATCACGAAGGCGTGTTGGTTGATTGGCTCCACGAAGCACGCGCCCGCGGCGTCCACGCTGTGCTGCTCAATGCCGGGGCCTTTACCCACACCTCGATTGCCTTGCTGGACGCGATCCGCGCGATCGAACTGCCGGTGATCGAGGTCCACCTGTCCGATCCTGAAACCCGTGAGCCTTTCCGCCACCTCTCCTATGTTGGCATGGCGGCAGCCGATTGCGTCAAGGGACTGGGCCCGCAAAGCTACCTGGTGGCGCTGGAGCGCGCAGCGGCGCTTTGATTGATGTTCCAGCTTTGCTGCAACTGGGCAGCACCGGCCCGCTCCCCCGGCCCGGCCACCCGATATCAGTACCGTGTGGGTGGCCGGGCCGGGGGAGCGGGCCGGTGTTGCCTCAAAGCGACAATCCACTTGCCCTCGCTCACGCCCCGCCGCATATGCGAAGGCCCTGTTTCAGATAAGAGGTTCGCATGAGCGAGACAAAGGGCGTTAGCCGCAGCGGCGGCATGAATGTCGACAGCAAACTGGTCCGCGAACTGGCCGAACTGCTGAACGAGACTGGCCTGACCGAAATCGAAGTCGAAGATGGTGACCGCAAAATCAAGGTCGCGCGCCACGCCGCAGCGGTGCAAATGACTGCCCCGGCCCCGCTGCCCGCACCTGCTGCAGCTCCGGCCATGCCGATGACTACCGCTGCTCCGGAACCTGCCGCAATTGATGCGGGTGCGCTCAAATCGCCGATGGTCGGCACCTGCTATCTCTCGGCTGATCCGAGCAGCCCGCCGTTCATTGCGATCGGCCAGCAGGTCAAAGAGGGCGATACGCTGGTGATCATCGAAGCGATGAAGGTGATGAACCCGATCACCGCCACCAGCGCCGGCACGGTCAAGGCGATCCTGGTCGAAAACGCGCAGCCGGTCGAATACGACCAGCCGCTGGTCGTGATCGCGTAGGGCCAGCGGACTCATGGGCATATCCCGGATATTGATCGCCAATCGCGGCGAAATCGCGCTGCGCATTCACCGCGCCGCGCACGAAATGGGGATCGAGACGGTCGCGGTGCATTCCACCGCCGATGCCGATGCGATGCACGTGCGGCTGGCCGATCACGCGGTCTGCATCGGACCTCCGGCGGCCAAGGACAGCTACCTTAACATCCCCGCGATAATATCAGCCGCCGAAATTTCCCACGCCGATGCGATCCATCCGGGTTATGGTTTTCTGTCCGAAAATGCCCAGTTCGCCGATATTGTCGAGGCTCATGGGATTATCTGGATTGGCCCCAAGCCCGAGCACATCCGCACCATGGGCGACAAGATCGAGGCCAAGCGTACTGCCGGAGCATTGGGTCTGCCACTGGTCCCGGGTTCGGACGGCGCGATCAGTGATCTGGCCGAAGCTAAAGCGATTGCCGAAAAAGCCGGTTATCCGGTGATTATCAAGGCCGCTTCGGGCGGCGGCGGGCGCGGGATGAAGGTGTGCACCGGGCCGGACGAGCTGGGAACGCTGATGGCGCAGGCCGGAAATGAGGCCAAAGCCGCGTTCGGCGATGCCACGGTCTATCTCGAAAAATATCTCGGCAACCCACGCCACATCGAATTCCAGGTTTTCGGCGACGGCAACGGCGAGGCGATCCATCTCGGCGAGCGCGACTGCTCGCTGCAGCGGCGCCATCAGAAGGTGCTCGAAGAAGCCCCCTCGCCGGTCATCTCGCCCGAAGAGCGCGCGCGAATGGGCGGGATCGTCGCCAAGGCGATGGCCGGAATGGCCTATCGCGGCGCGGGCACGATCGAGTTCCTGTGGGAAAACGGCGAGTTTTATTTCATCGAGATGAACACCCGGCTGCAGGTCGAACACCCGGTGACCGAAGCGATCACCGGGCTCGATCTGGTGCGCGAACAGATCCGCATCGCCGACGGCAAGCCGCTTTCGGTCAAGCAGGAAGATATCGAGTTTACCGGCCATTCGATCGAGTGCCGGATCAACGCCGAAGACCCGTGGACCTTCATGCCCTCACCCGGGCTGGTGACCAGCTATCACGCGGCTGGAGGCATGAACGTGCGGGTCGATAGCGGGCTCTACGCTGGGTACAAAATCCCGCCCTATTACGATTCGATGATCGCCAAACTGATCGTCAAAGGCCGCACCCGCGAAGGCTGCATCATGCGGCTAAAACGCGCGCTCGAAGAGATGGTGATCGGCGGGGTCAAGACCAGCATCCCGCTGCATCAGGCGCTGATGAACGAGCCCGATTTTATCCACGGGGATTATACGATCAAGTGGCTGGAGGAGTGGCTGGCGAAGCGGGCGGGGTGATTGGGACGGAGTTTGCGCGCGTCCTTCGACAGGCTTGGGATGAGTGGAACTGCTTAGGCTACAAAACGATTCTCCCCAATCCCCGCTCATGCTGAGCCTGTCGAAGCACGCGCGAGACAGCTGAATTATGGGCTTCCGTCCTGCCGGTTGCGGGCTAGTGCTTTGATCAATTCCCAGTTCCCGTCAATCAGAGCTAGCTTCTAGGCCCGCCCCCCGCCCTTGAGCTTGCGCTCTGCCGAAAACGCCTCGTCTCGCGTCCTGAAACTATCCGACCAGACCAGTGTCATCGGCAGCCGCTGCGCCGTATAGCCGGGAACTAAGCCTGACTGATGCGCGAGGATGCGCTGATCTAGATCATCTGTGTGGCCAGCGTAGAAACTGCCATCATTGCAGCGCAGCAGGTAAGCGTAAAAGGCCATCACATTGGGCTAGCGTGAGCGCGTGTGCTTCGACAAGCTCAGCATGAGCGGGCTTGATGTTTGCAGGTTTTGCCAAGCTACTCCAACGGCACACCAGGCATCTGCTTCGCCGTCCTAATCGTCAAACTTGTCTTCACACTCGCCACATTGGGCGCGGGGGTCAGCTTGCTGGTCAGAAACTCCTGAAAGCTCTGCAGGTCTTTGCTGACGATCTTGAGGATGAAATCGATCTCGCCATTGAGCATGTGGCATTCGCGCACTTCGGGCAGGTCTTTCATCGCATCTTCGAACTGGCGCAGCGCTTCCTCGGCTTGGCTTTTAAGGCTGACCATCGCGAACACGGTGATCGCAAACCCCAGTTTCGACGAATCCAGATCGGCGTGGTAGCCGCGAATCACACCCAGTTCTTCAAGCGCGCGGACCCGGCGCAGGCACGGCGGCGCGGTCAGTCCGACCCGGCTCGCCAGCTCGACATTAGTCACCCGCCCTTCGTCCTGCAATTCAGACAGCAAGCGGCGGTCGATCGAATCGAGATTGGCCATTGATCCCCTTTCCGCGCCCTATCGCGCGACTGACCGCACGCTTTTGGCAATAAAAGCGCCAAAGCATAACCCCTTGGCCTAATTTTATTATTTATGCCCGCAACTGTCCCGCTTTGCAACGCACCTTTCGCACCCCGTTTGGACTGGGGACAAGTCTGCTAAGCGACCTCGCGCGCACCCCGCGCAAGGGTTTAGGAACCGGCATGCATTTCGATGATCGCCTTGCCACCGTGCTGCGCATGCGCGCTGACGGACATGGCTTGCAGCGCATCCAATTCCGCCAGTTGCTCGATCTGTTGGGTACTTTGCCCGCCGAATCGCGCGGGGCCCAGCTCGACTTGGCTTACGATCGCCTGGCCGAAATCGGCACGATTATCGCCGCCCCCGAACGCGCGGCAGTGCTGCGCGATCTGGCGCTGCGGCTACGTTCGCCGCGGTTGGTCGCGGCGCTGAGTGCGGGCGAGCCCCAAGTGGCGGCCACGACTTTGCAGCGCGCACAATTAAGCCGCGAGCAGTGGCTGGATCTGATCCCCGCTCTGCCTCCGGCGGCGCGCCCGGCGCTGCGCCAACGCAACGATTTGCCGACCGAAGTCAAAGAACTGCTGGTCCGGTTGGGGATCAATGATCGCGGCCTACCCGCTGCGGCTACGCCAGCGGAGATCGCTGCGCCGCAGCCCGCACCACGTCTTGAAACCGCGCCTTCAGCCAATGACGACGACGCGGCTATTCCGCCCAGCGAGGCCGAGCGCGACGACGGGATCGGCGCGATTGTCCGCCGGATCGAAGCCTATCGCCGGGCCAAGCAAGTGGTGGAGCATCTGACCGGCATCGATTCGCCGCGCCTACCGCTGGGCGAAGATCACGTGCTGAACGTGCCCGACACGGTTCGCGCCGCTGATTTTGCCAGCGATACCCAGCTGCGGATTGCGTGGTGTGACGCCGGGATCGCGCCGATGCTGACCGGGATGCAGTTAAACCGCACGCCGGAAATCGATCAGCTGCTGCGCCAGCGCCAGCCGTTGAGTGCCCAGCAGCTTGAGCTGGTCGGCGCGCCGGCCATTGCCGGTCACTGGCAAATCGACGCCGCACCCTGGTTCGATCCGCTGACCGGTCAATTTGTGGGCTATCGCGGGCGCCTGCGCCGGCCAGCCAGCGCTGCAGCGCGCGTTGCCGCCAACCCTGCGGTCACCGACAGTGCTGAGGAACGCATCCGCCAGATGCTGCACGAGTTGCGCACGCCGGTGAACGCAATCCAGGGCTTTGCCGAGGTAATCCAGCAACAATTGTTCGGCCCCACCCCGCACGAATACCGCGCTCTGGCCGCCGGGATCGCCGGTGATGCCGCGCGGATGCTGTCCGCATTCGAAGAACTGGAACGGCTGGCCCGGCTGGAAAGCGGCGCGATGGAGCTCGATCCGGGCGAGAGTGATCTGGCCAGCCTGACCGCCGCCACCGTGGCGCAGCTCGGCGCGCACACCACTAGTCGCGGCAGCGGCTTTGTGCTCAGGCTTGATGACGGCGCATTGCCGGTTAGCTTGGCTCGGTTGGAACTTGAACGAATTGTCTGGCGGCTGCTCGCGACGCTGGCCGGGACCAGCGCGCCCGGTGAGCAGCTCAAACTGCG
>JAYTIS010000173.1:0-5046 GCA_043731725.1 Novosphingobium sp. | reverse complement strand
TCCAGCCCGAGCGACGCCTGAAACGCCAGCGGGACCAGCGTGAAAATGACGATGCACAGCAACCCGGCGCTAAAGATCGCGCGGAAGGTGTCACGCGCCGGGTCCTTGAACTCACGCGTATAGCACACCGCGGTCTCGAAACCGTAGGTCGACCAACCAGCACCGAACATAGCGCCTGCCAGCAAGGTCAGGCCCGCGCCGTTCCAGGCTCCGAACGACAGCTGCCCTGCCGCATCGCGAGCCAGTGGCAGCAAGGGAAACAGATGATCGCTGGGCAGATCACCAGTCAGGATCGGGACAAGACCGACCAAAATCAAAGGCGAGAGGCAGATCAGGCCCATGATTTTTTGCGCTGCAGCCGCTCGCGCTGCCCCGTGATGCTGCAGGCTGAAGGTCAGCAGCAGAAAGCCCGCCGCGATGACCGAAACCAGATTGATCCGCAGATGCAGCCCACTGCGGACAAAATCCAGCGGGAGCAGATCAATCTGCCAGCTGTTGATCGCCGCATCCGGGGCGAACAGGCTGGCCAAAACATAACCCGCCGCCAGGCTGGTGCCGAGCGCCATGACCGGTGACCAGGCTAGCCAGTTGCACCATACGGAGATCGGCGCGACGAACTTGCTATAGGGTAGCCACGCGGCCGCGCCATAGACCGAAGCACCACCCGATTTGTGCGGGTAGAGCCCGGCGATTTCGGCGTAAACACACGACTGGATGAAGCCCATCAGGATCGATACGATCCATACCACCCAAGAAGGCTGACCGATCACGGTCGCCACGCCGCCCATCGTCAACAGCACGCCAGCTGGTACGCCGGCTGAGGCCCAGAATGCGTCGCCCCAACTCAGCTGCCGGCGCAGTTGCTGCACATCAGGAACGCTCATGCGCTACCGAAGTGCACTTTGCCGGTCACGCCTCGTGCCCGCAGCTTGGCATAAGCACTAGCGACCAGCCCGGCGAGCAGCAAGGAATCCAAAAAATAAGCGCGGTTGAAGTCATTTTTGACATCTGACTTGCACGTGCCCAACGTCTCCTTGGTCATACTGATTATTCTGCCATGCATATTTGGCTGGCAAGCCTTTTCTTAGCGCACGACATCGAGCTGACAGAACCCAGCATCGAATGCAACGAGCAAGCGCGGATGGACGCTGCGCCTGGAAACCTTTCACTCGCTAGATGGCTGGAGCGCAGCTCGTAACAGGCTTGGCCATGCGTATTCATCCCACCGACGGAAAGCGGCTCTCAATCTGAGCCTTCGCGAACAATTTGCTCGAGTACAATTATCTCAACGTGATCATACGGGCCGATCTGCACTCCAGACCGAACAAGTTCAGCGGCGCACAGATTGGCATGAGGAGTACCAACCGAGCCGCAATTGATTTATTCCACAAACCGGCGTTAGTTCGTGCGGTCTGGAGACAGACACATGACGTTGAACGAATGGATGTTTGCCGACGGCGCCCGGTTCGAGATCGGTGACGTGATTTACACAGTCGAAACCGACAAGACGACGAGCGAAATCGAAGCGCAGTTTGCGGGAACGCTGCGCACTGTTGGGATCGAAGGAGAGATCTACCAGGTCGGTGACCTGATTGGCTCGATTGAATGAATGCGCCGCTCCCGCTGGCGGCGAGCGGGGCGATTTATGCGGCGGTTTAGCGTGACGAATGGGACGCGGCCAAAACTTACATGGCCACATCGCTATCAATTCGGCCAACAATCTGCCTTAGACTTCTAGCAGCGCGGCGTTGCGATCCAGCGCTTTGCGGTAGCAGGCGTGCCAACCGCGAGCGCATCCACACTCAAATCTCCGAGGTAATCACTTCCAAAAATCAGGTAGAATGACCTCGATGCGCATTCACTATTTTGACAATGCGAGTATCGCGCGGATGCTCGCAGGCGGAACGCCGCGCCATGATCTGAGTCCCTACTCCGCAGCGGGTAAAGTCCCTTCCATGAACTTGTCGAGCGTCCGGTGGAAATGGCGGATGCGGCTTTCCTGATAGTGCCCGAGCTCGAGACGGCGGTTGGCTGATGCCTTCATTCCTTGCTGCACGTATGGCAAATTTTCCATGTCCTGGTCGAACACTCCGGCCAATGCTGCGCCGATCAGGTGGCTGGCTTCGCTAAACGGCTGATCGGGCGGCACTAGATGCATCGGCGCGGTCTTCGGCGGCTTCTCACCCTTGGGCGTGCGCATCAGGATGCGCACTTCCATCAGGCAATGGTCCGGATCGCCCGCAGGCCGCCAGCGATAAACGAGATTCGGCACGAACCCACCCCACGGAGACCAATTGGGGAAAATGTTGTAGGTCAAGTTGTCAAGCATCTCGCTGTCCGTCGCAGCGGAATAATCGTGTCCGTTCATGGCAGTGAAGCCCTCGCGGTTGGCTTGGGCGAGCAATTTGCGAGCCAATAACGGGTCGTCTGCAGCGAAACCCTTGAGGTCATCGACGTCGGTCTCGCTGCGGCGACCGCGCGAATCACCGCCGAGGAATTCGCCCAACTTCTCAATCACGTAACGCTGGTCCTTGCCCTTGAGATGCGGGCTGAGCGCGCCCGCAGGTGTAATCGCACGGTTCATGAAATCGCCGTAGAGATCGTAGCGGGTGTTGGCGTCGGCAGTGAACGGCAGGATCTGCGGATGCGTAACCACGCTGTGCCATGCTTCCATAAATGCCTCGGCAACGGCTTTCCAGTTGGCCGGGATGACTCGTCCGATCCATGCTCCGGTGTAACATTCGTCGAGGCGCCAGTTCTCGTAATGCTCGATCCCAGGGCCAACCCATTCGGTGAAGCACGGCAGCGCAGCGTTCTCAGTCACCAGCACGAACCCCTGCCAGCGATCGACCTTGAGTTGCGGCAGCGAAAGATCTTTCCCGGCGAGGTGCTTAAAATCCCACGCGCAGGGGATTTCTTTAAGACTACCGTCGTTGTTCCAAGTGAAGCCGTGGAACGGACAGCGCAAGTTGATTGCGCGACCGCTAGCGGTGCGCAGCTTGCGCCCGCGGTGTAGGCAGACGTTATGAAACGCACGGATTGTCAGATCGGGCTGGCGCACCAGCAAATACGAACGATCGTTAATCTCGTAGACGACAGTATCGCCTGGCTCAGGCATATCTTCCTCGCGGGCCGCGAACTGCCAGACGTTGGGCCACATTTTTTCACGCTCGAGCAGAGCGAAGTCGGCGCTAGTATAGCGCGCCGGGTCGATCGCAGCGTCACCCAAGTCGGGGGACGATTCATCGAGCAGGTAATCAGGCGCCCGCCGGGTGTCAGCATGGAGCATGTCGGTATAAGTGACGCCAGGGCAACGATCGTCACGCGCGGCGGCCTGGGGCGGGCTGAGATCGTTCATACGGGGGTGTCTTCCTCGACTTGGGTGAGCGGCATTGCGATGGCTTCGGCGATGTGGCGGTGTACCCCGTGAAGTGCGGGTTCGTTGGCGCCCAGCACGACGTGCCATCCAGCCGGAGCGGTCAACAGATTGGAATAGCCGTGGCTGGCCACACGGTAGTCTTCTGTCTCAACCACGGTGGCGGTCGCGTCGTAGGCCATTTGGCACATCGCCCGGTGCTCTTCGCTTTCGATCCCAAATGGCGCGTAGACTGCGAACTGGCAAACTGTGCGACCTGGACCATCGGGAAACAGCCGGAAAACTTGAGTAAAATAGACCCCTGGAGTCACCGCGCCAAAAAACACTACGGTATTGGGAAACAGATAGTGCACCCCGCCGTAGTCGGTTACCGGCCACTGGCTTTCGTGCTTGCCGACGAGTTCGCCGATCGATCGGTCAGGAAAACTGACACGGTGGTGGCGACCGAACGGTTCATAAACATTGCGGTCGGAATAATGTGTGCCACCGATGGTCGAGGCATGCAGCTGCTTGAAATGGTAGCCTTCGCCGTAAGTATCGAGAGCGAATTTCCAGTTCGATGACGCGCGCATGGTGCCCTTGGCAACCGGCGCTGCACGTCCGAGTTCGAGCTGCTCGAGCACCGCACCGAAGGCGCCGAGATGGTCGGCTGCATTGATCGGCATTCCGCCCGGATCAGCGCGGACGAAGATAAGTCCGATATGTTCGGCGCAGGGCAATTCGACGAGGTTGCGCGCGCCGATCTCGCAGCCCGCGAATGCGTCCTTGCTCGGTTGGCCGACGAGCGATCCGTCACTGATGAAGCTCCACGCATGGAACGGACAAACGATTCGCGGCAGATGGCCGCTCCACGGTTCACTCTGTTCGACAAGTTTGGCGCCGCGGTGCGTGCACATGTTAAGGAACGCGCGCGCCGTGCCCTCCTTCGTGCGGGTAACTAAGATTGAAGGGCCCGCGGCGTCAAACACGAGCACGTCGCCTGAATCAGGAATGTCGCCTGATAACCCCGCAACTAGCGGCTCGGAATGGAAGATTTTGGCCATTTCGGCGGCATGGCGGGCCTTGCCGGTGTAGATCGACTTGTGAAGAGAAAGTGGGGCTTCGGCGCGGTCGGTGCGATTCTCGGCGATAATGGTGACGAGCTTGCGCAAACCGAGTCGAGCGTTGCCGCGACGCACTTCGTGCCAATCGACTTCGATACCGTCCAGCTGACGGATCGCGGGATCTTGCTCGGCCAAATCCTCACCCTGTTCATTTGTTCAGTGCCGGGGCGGCAGTCATAGTAGTATCGTATTTACTGCGCTGCATTAGCTAGCGGTTTTGATGGGAAACTCGCGGATGATTTCGCCAACTCGTTTTGCCGATCTCGGTCCAATTATGCAGCTTGCCTACGTCCCAATCGATTTCAGCAAAGCAATCGAACATTGGACCGGGACTATGGGTGCGGGGCCGTTCTTTCTGCTCGAAAATGTCTCGCTCAACAATCTAAAGGTGATGGGCGAGCCAAGCGCAGCGGTTTTCAGCCTCGCGTTGGGCTACTGGGGCGACATGCAGATCGAGCTGATTCGCCCTGAAGACGACGAGCCGTCCATCTACCGCGGCAAATATGCTGCGAGCGGTGCGCTGCATCACGTATGCCTTTTGGTGGACGACATCGCCGTCGCACGAGC
>JAYTIS010000172.1:0-3596 GCA_043731725.1 Novosphingobium sp. | reverse complement strand
GCCACCCCTTGCGCGTGGTTGCCGCTGGAGACTCCGACCACGCCCGCCGCGCGCTCGGTCTCGGACAAATCACTCAACCGGTGCCAAGCGCCACGGATCTTGAACGAACCGATCGGCTGCAGGCTTTCGGCCTTGAGCCAAATCGTTGCGCCATTCACTTCGGCTTCGATCAGCGGGGTTTGCGGCAGCAGATCGGTGATTTTCGCGGCGGCGCGGGCTACTCCGGCGGCGCTCGGTGCGTGCATTTGTTGTGTGGCCATGAAACTTTCCTATATGCGGATGCTCGGGCGATAAAGGAGTTTCACGGCGTGTCCAAAGTTCTGGTGATCGGTGCGGGCGGGGTCAGCTCGGTCTGCGTCCACAAGATGGCGATGAACGCCGAGATATTTCCCGAGATCCACCTCGCCAGCCGCACCCGCGCGAAGTGCGATGCTATCGCCGCTTCGGTACGCGATCGCACCGGACAGACGGTGCAAACTTACGAGATCGACGCTGAAGAAGTGCCCGCGCTGACTCGACTGATTCAGGAGATCGGCCCCAAGCTGGTGGTCAACCTGGCGCTGCCGTACCAGGATCTGCCGATCATGGACGCGTGCTTAGCCGCTGCGGTGCATTACCTCGACACCGCCAATTACGAGCCAAAGGATCAGGCCAAGTTCGAATACTCATGGCAGTGGGATTACCAAGACCGGTTCAAGCAAGCAGGACTTATGGCGCTGCTGGGCAGCGGCTTCGATCCGGGTGTGACCAGCGTGTTCGCGATGTGGCTGAAAAAACATAAGCTCAAAACCATCCGCCAGCTCGACATTCTGGATTGCAACGGCGGCGATCATGGACAGGCCTTCGCGACCAATTTCAACCCCGAGATCAACATCCGCGAAGTGACCGCGCCGGCGCGCCATTGGGAGGGCGGCCAGTTCATCGAAAGCCCCGCGATGAGCAAGAAGGTAGCGTTCGACTTTGAGGGCGTCGGCCCCAAGAACATGTACATGATGTACCATGAGGAGCTAGAAAGCCTGGCCAAGTTCATTCCCGAGCTCGAACGCGCGCGGTTCTGGATGACCTTTGGCGATGCTTACATCACCCACCTGACCGTGCTGCAGAACGTCGGCATGACCCGGATCGATCCGGTGCTGTATCAGGGCAAAGAAATCGTCCCGCTGCAGTTCCTGGCGGCGGTGCTGCCCAAACCTGAATCGCTCGGCCCGACCACCAAGGGCAAGACCAACATCGGCGATATCGCGACCGGCGAGGCACTCGACGGGAGCGGTGAGAAGACCTTCTACATTTCCAACATCTGCGATCACGAAGAAGCCTATGTTGAGACCGGAAATCAGGCGATTTCGTACACCACCGGTGTACCCGCTATGATTGGTGCTGCACTGGTTATGACCGATGTTTGGCGCGGTGAGGGGGTGTTCAACATGGAACAAATGGACCCGGATCCGTTTATGGACATGCTCAATAGCCAAGGGCTGCCGTGGACGGTCAACGAATTACCGGGACCGGTGGAGTTCTGATGGAAACCAGAGCCGGCGATCCGGGCGCGTTCGCTTCATTCGACCTCCAGCGCGTCGATAGCCCGGCTTTCGTGGTCGACGCCGCCAAATTGCGCACCAATCTGGCGGTGCTGGCCGATGTGCGCGACCGCGCGGGGATCAAGATGCTCGCCGCGCTCAAGGCCTTTTCGATGTGGTCGACCGCCCCGATTATCGGCGAATACCTTGACGGGGTCTGCACCTCGGGCCTGTGGGAAGCGCGGTTAGCGGGCGAGTTTTATGACGGCGAGATCACCACCTATTGTGCGGCCTATAAACCCGAAGACTTGGACGAAATTCTGCGGCTGTCGGACCATGTCATCTTCAATTCGCCACAGCAGATCGTACGCTGCAGCGCGATCATCGCCGCGGCGCGAGACCGCGGCGAAACCTTCGATATTGGCCTTCGGATCAATCCATTACATCAGACAGGTGAAGTGCCGCGGTATGATCCATGCGCCCCGCATTCGCGGCTTGGCTTTCCAATCGACCAATTGACGCAGGATCATTTCGAGCTGTTCGATGGACTCCATATGCACACCTTGTGTGAGCAGGATTTCGACCCATTGCGCGAAACCTGGGACGCGGCGTTTGACTTTCTCGAACCGTTCTTCGGCCAGTTTAACTGGATCAATCTGGGCGGCGGGCATCACATCACGCGCTCAGACTATCAGCGCGACGAGCTGATCCAGTTTTTGCTCGATGTGAAGGACGATACCGGCGCGGAGGTTTACCTGGAACCGGGTGAAGCGGTGGCGCTCGATGCGGGTATCCTGGTCGGGACGCTGCTCGATCTGGGCGAAAACGGGATGCCGGTGGCGATCACCGATATTTCGGCAACGTGTCACTTGCCGGACGTCATCGAGGCGCCGTATCGTCCGGCAATGCTGGGTGAGGTGGACGGCGAGCAAGGCGCAGTAAGGTTGGGCGGTCCCTCGTGCCTCGCCGGCGATGTAATCGGCGACTACCGCTTTGCCGAAGGTCCCCGCGTTGGCCAGCGTTTCGCCTTGCTCGATCAGGCACATTATTCGATGGTCAAAACCACCACCTTCAACGGCGTCCCGCTGCCTTCGATCTGGCTGTGGGACAGCGCCAGCGATACGTTGGATTGCGTCAAACGGTTTGGCTACGAGGACTTCCGCGACCGCTTGAGTTGAGGCTTGCGACTCCACGTAAACAACCGCATCATCCAATCGGGTTCGTGCCTTATCGTTCCTAGGGGGAAAGCCATGAAGAGTTTCCGTTGGGTGGTGGCGCTCGCTGCCATCATGTTGGTCCCAATTGCATTTGCCGCGATGCCCGCTGCCGCGCAGCCGCCCGACTGCAAATGGAGCCTTGATGGCGAGTGGGTTGGCCAAAAAACCGGCAACCGGGTGATGATTGAAATGCGCCGGAGCGGCTTTTTCACCTGGGTCTCCGGTCAGCCAAAACCTGGGCAATCCGAAAATAACAATATGTTCCTCAACACCGAGCCCAAGGTCTGGGTATTCACTTTTCCGGATGGCACCAAGTCTGTCGCCCGCCTGCTAGGAAACAACCTGCTGCGCCTGACAAATCCGGATGGCTGGACGGATGATTTTATGGGTACTCCCGCGCCGCGCTGCCTCGGCGCGGCTGTGACACCACCGATCAACGCGCCAGCTGCAGCTGCCCCAGTGGTGCGGCGCCCGCTCAGCTCATTCCCCAATCCGACTGTTCGCGCGATGACCATTCCCGATATTCGGGCCCTGGTGCAAAGCGAAGGGGATACCGTAGTCAGCGACAACGCCAACGCCGATGGACCGATGGTGACTGCCAAAACCCCCGATGGGATTGTTTACACAATTTTGGGCATGGCCTGCAATCAAGGCGGGGCAATCGGCTGCAAAACGCTGTCCTTCAATGTTTCGTACAAGATCAGTGGAGACCCAGCTGCCTCTGCCAATCAAGCCAGTTTAACCCATTGGGAGCTAAAAGTATGGTGGCTCGCAGCTCAGGGCGGGGGGTATAATCTGGTGTTTTCGCATGTGATCCGCCTCAACGAAGGAAGTCAGATGAACGCGCTGCGCTCGGGCCTGC
>JAYTIS010000171.1:0-3517 GCA_043731725.1 Novosphingobium sp. | reverse complement strand
ACTGCGGCGGTGCGGCTCTCCTCTTGAGTCAGGCGCTTTCTTATTGACATTAGTGTAAGTTATCCTAAGGGGTCATTATGAACGCAATCACCCCGCTTCCGCTCGACGTAGAACCCGCAGCGCCTTCGGGCAAGCAGCCAGACTTTACGCCGCATGTTCCAACCCCGGCCGATCTGACCATCACCGTGCGCGATCTGCGCTTTGGCCGGGAACACAAGCCCGGCAAATGGTGGCTGGCGGGCAATCCGGTGGCAACTCACTGGCACAATTCGCTGTCCGCAACCTTTCCGCGCGGCGAGGCGATGTTCATCGAATCCGTCAAGGCGCACCGCGAAGGCGTTCCGCCTAAGCTTGATGGTGAGATTCGCGCGTTTGTGAAGCAGGAAATCAATCACACCCGCGAACATCTGGTGTTCAACAAGGCAGCAATCGAAGCGGGCTATGACCTCGATGCGATCGACCGCCGGCTGGAAGCCAATCTGGCGCTGACCAAAGATCGCCCGCCGATTATTAACCTCGCCGTGACCATTGCGCTGGAACACTACACGGCGATGATGGCCAACGATTTCCTCTCCAATCCCAAGCACTTCGCTGGGGCCGAACCCGACAGTGCGGCGATGTGGCGCTGGCACTCGATGGAAGAGATCGAGCACAAGGGAGTCGCCTACGACACGTACCTTCATGCTACCCGCAGCTGGAGCAAGTGGCGGCGTTGGAAGCTGAAATCGATCATGATGTTGCTGGTTTCGGGCAGCTTCCTCAAAAACCGCTGGAACGACACGCTCGAACTGCTGGCGCAGGACGGCATCACCGGTCCCAAAGTCAAATTGCAACTGGCTTGGTATCTGGTCGGCTCACCCGGCGTGTTGCGCCGCGTGTTTCCTGCTTGGTGTTCTTACTTCGTGCCCGGCTTCCACCCGTGGAACCACGATGACCGCGCGCTGATCGGCAAAACCGAGAGCGAATTCGCCGACGCCGTGCTGACTTAAATTTAAGCAAGAAGAAGACACCACCCCCTACCCCTCCTCTGAAGAGGAGGGGCAACTGCGGGCCGCCGTATTTTCCCCTCCTCTTCAGAGGAGGGGTAGGGGTGGTGTCTAGACCTTTAAGCCGCACGCATCCCGGCGAAGCGATCGTCGTCGCCATCGCTGTCTGATGCCGCGCCGAACTCGACCGTGTGCACCATCGCCGGGGCTTCGCAGCCGCGCGCCAAGCTATAGCTAGGGCGCACTTTGCCGGTCGAACGGAACCCCAATTTGGCCAGCACCCGGCCCGAAGCGGGATTATCGATAAAGTGCTTGGCCACGATCCGGCGGTGACCCAGCGTTCGAGCCAGCCGCAACACCGCCCGCGCCGCTTCGGTGGCGTAGCCCCGCCCCCAATGCTCGCGGGCGAACCAGTAACCCAGTTCAACCTCGTCGCCATCACGGCCCAGGCCGACACCGCCCAGCAGCTCCCCAGGCGCTGCGCCCGACGGCAGCGTTACGAAGAAGTGCGGACAACGCGGATCCTGCGGTTTTTGCGCAAAGGTGCGGGCGTGATCGGCGGTATAGGGCCAAGGCGCTTTGGCGAGGTTTTTGACCACGGCCTCGTCGGCGATCCGAGCCAGCAAATCTGGCCAGTCTTCCGGCCAGCCGGGGCGCAGGAATAGTCTTTCGCTGCGAATGAACATTATACGTCTCCCACTTCGTTCGCCCTGCTTCGGCGGCGTAGCCTCCGGGCATGACAGTGCCGTTACGGTTTGCGCCGAACCGCGCCGCTGACGAGGCGTCCGGGCAAAATTGTGCTGAGGGAGAGACGAAAAGAGGGAGACGGGCGGGCCCTCTCCCTCAACTGGCCGGACCAAAGTCCAGCGGGGCCACCCGTCAGGATGGCCCGTTAGCAACCATCCAAGTTATTCTGCGGCGACCGCCATATCGACCGACACATATTTGCGGCCAAGCTTGCCAGCGTGAAATCGCACACGGCCCACGGTCAGTGCGAACAAGGTATGGTCCTTGCCGATGCCGACATTGGCGCCCGGATAAACGCGGGTGCCGCGCTGGCGAATGATAATGTTGCCGCCGATCACGTCCTGACCGCCGAACTTTTTAACGCCAAGGCGGCGGCCCGCCGAATCGCGACCATTGCGCGAGGAGCCGCCTGCTTTTTTATGTGCCATCTGGGTCTACTCCGAATTCTTATTCAGCGGGCTTTGCAGCCTTGGGCGCAGTTTTCTTGGCCGGAGCCTTCTTGGCAGGGGCATCAGCGGCCTTGGGCGCGGCTTCAACCTTAGGCGCTGCTTCAACCTTAGGCGCAGCTTCGACCTTAGGTGTAGCTTCGGCCTTAGGCGCAGCCTCCTTTTTGGGGGCCTTCTTTTCGTCGCCGACGGCCAGGATGCGCAGCAGGGTTAGCTGCTGGCGGTGGCCGTTCTTGCGGCGATAATTGTGCCGGCGGCGCTTCTTGAACACCACGACCTTTTCGCTCTTGGCCTGCGCGATGATTTCAGCCGAAACCACGACACCCTTGATGTCTTTAGTTTCGCCGCCGTCACCGGCTAGCAAAACGTCGCCCAGCGTGATGGTCTCACCGGCTTCACCAGCCAGCTTTTCGACCGCAATTTTGTCTCCGACGGCAACTCGGTATTGCTTGCCGCCCGTGCGCACTACAGCGAACATGGTGCTCTTATCCGTTCATTTCACCTGACTACCCGGCCAATCGGGCAGCGTCCCGGCCCCCGCCTGACGGCAGGAGACCAGAAGAGAGGGTGCCCCTAAATGAACCCGCGAAGCGTGTCAACGGCGAGATTGCGCGTTTTGCGGGGTGTTGCGCATAGCTTGGGAGTGCGCGGACCATTGGCGCGGGGCATCGGTGTTGCTAAGGCACACCATGCCTTACCGCCTGACCACGTCGATCCTACTAGCTGCCGCGCTGCTGCTGAGCGCTTGTGCTAGGGACACCGGCGAATATCCGTCGCTCGCGCGCCGTCCGGCTGAACGACTGACCGCTACATTCGATGCCCCTCAGGCTCCAGAAATCGTAGTTCTGCCCGCGCCAAGCGCCGCTGTCACCGGACAGGTCGGCCCGCTGGTCAACGCTGCCGAGCGCGCCGATGCGATATTCCGCCAGCGCGAACCGCGCGCACGGTCGCTGGTAGGATCGAGTGGCGGCGCGAAAATGGGCACCGAATCGTGGGCCGTCGCGACGATCGCGGTGTCTGAGCTCGAGGTTGCGCGTTCCGAAGCGATGCTCGCGCTAGCCGACCTCGACACGCTGTACAACGATACCCGGGTGCGCGGCGAAGACCCCGGAGCGATCGGTGCGGCGCGCGATACGGTGACTGGGCTGATAGCGCGACAAGATCAGGTGCTGGGCGAACTGCGCAGCCGATTGGGTAGCTAAAGCCGCACCGTCACACCCACCGCGCCAGCCCAGCATAGTCGTCAGCGCGCGGCTCGATCCAGTGCCATATCCCGCCGCGCCGTTCGCGCTTCCAGAACCACGATTCGCTCTTCAGGTGGTCCATTGCATAGTCGGC
>JAYTIS010000170.1:0-10915 GCA_043731725.1 Novosphingobium sp. | reverse complement strand
CCGACTACCGGGATCAGCCCGACAATTGCGTCGAGCCCGACCTTACGGCCCAGGCCCGGTACTTCAAACAAGCCCTCCAGCAAGTGTTCCAGCGCTTCGATCCGCTGGCGGATCGAATGGGGATCGGTGCCCAGCGGCAATGCTGCGGCCATCCGTTGGGGCTTGTCTGGCATGTTTCGGGCAACCCTGACTGGCGCGGGACACGGCGCCCGCTGAAATTATTTGGGGATGAACGCCAGCGGCATCAAGGGATGGACCCCCCAACGGTTGGCGGCAAAGCCACTGCTGTCGCCCACCAGCGACCAGCGGATTGGCACGCCAAACGGTATAAAGGCGTTGGCCACGGTCAATTGCGCTTCGGCCTGCGCGTAGAGTTCAGCGCGCTTGACCAAGCTTGGTTCGGTCTGCGCCTCAGTCGCCAACCGGTCCGCTGCGACACTGCACAGCGCCCGCGCATTCGCGCAGCTCAGCTGGTTGAAAAACCATGCCGGGCGAGCATAGCGCGCGGTCCGGTCAATCAGCCGCAGATCAGCATCGGCGGTCAGCGCTACGCGTTGGACGCCAAGCCCGATCAATTTGAGATCGCTGGCCAGCCGCTCGAACAGCAAATCGGCGCCGGGTCCGGTTGGCAGCGCTAGTCGCAGCGCCGCCGGACTATGTCCTCCGCTTTTCCACTGGGCGACACGGGCCCCGGCCTGCGCGCGGCGCTCTTCAATCGTGCGACCTAACCACCGTTCGCTGACCGTGCCGTTGTCGCCCTCCAATCCGGGGTTGAGCACCCTGCTGGTCGCGGTCCAACCAGCGATGTTGAAACTGGCGATTAATGCTTCGCGGTCGATAGCCAAGGCGATCGCCTCGCGGTTTTCCGGTTTCGCCAAAAATCCGTCATCATGTACGACTGCTAATCCGAACAGTCCGGACACAGGATCGAGCCGGATCGAGCCGCGCGTCACGCCGGTGGAATCGAGCCGCGGGAAATCGGCTAGACCCCCGCCCAGCACCATGTCGGCATTCCCCTGGTTGAACAGTTCAATCGCGCGCGCTGCTGGACTAGCTGATAGTCGCAGCGGGCGCACCCGCTGCAACCAGTTTTCCTGCTGCGGCAGCCCGCGGTCTTCGGGCGCAATCGGGCGCAGTAAGACGCCGGTGAGCTTAAGTTTCTTGTCGTTATCCCGCTTGGCCTTCATGGGGCCAGCGCCGCGTCCGCCATATATCACTCCCAATTCGGGTTGGGCGAGCAGCTGGAGCAAGTCGGGCATTTGCTGGCTGAGCCTGATTTCGACCACGCGCCCGGCCATCGCGCGTACTTGTTCGATCGCCATTAGGTCAGCGGCGAGCGGTTGCCCTGCCTGCGCGCGGATAGCCTGCATCAGCGCGGCGCGCGCGCTCTCAGCATTGATCTGACTGCCATCGGGCCAGGTACCGTCGCGCAGCCGGAAGATGTAACTCAGGCCGTCATCGGTGACGATCCAGCGATCGGCCAGCGCGGGTATAACGCGTCCTTGCTCGTCAAATGCAACCAATCCTTCGGTGGTGGCCGCTCGCATAAGCTGCGCTGCAAGCGGCAAATTGGCACCGCCGACAAAGATGGAATCTGGCTCGCCGATAGCCAACACTTCGACCGGACGATCGCCCGCTCCAAAACAGCCGACTAGGGCCGTCGGCAAGCACAAAGCACAAAATGCCAAAATTGTCCGGAGCGATAGCATGCCCGAGCCTTATCGGAAATTTTCAGCCCGGCCCAGTCGCTTTCAGGGACAGCCGACATCAATCGCTGCATTGGAATTTGCTGCGGTTAAACCTTGCGCAGCGCGCCGGGCTCGAAACTTGCCAAGGGCGGGCGGACATAGCGCGGCGTACCCTCGCCCGCTTCGATCGGTGCGCGGGCGAGCTGCGGATCGATGTCTTCGCGAAAGGCGATACCGAACCGGCTGTCTTGCACCCAGGCCACCGATCCTTCGACCCAGCCGATGTTACGCACATTAATCCAAACCGCCTGCCCGCGCCGCGCCGTATGACCACCTTCGGCCATCAGCCCGCCAGCCGACAAATTGCGCACCCGGATCCGGTGCTCGCCTTCAATGCCGTCGATGCGCAAGTCTGCCATAACGAACAGGCTGTCGCGTGCGATCTGCCGGTGGTCGTTATCGGTCATGACGGGTCTGGTTACTCCTAGATTAATTTTCGCGGCACCGCGCTTGCGCTTAGTTTACCATGCCGACCTCTCGCAACGGTAAACACCCAGTGGGAAAAAAGCCGTTAACACGGATCTAGGGGCTTAATCGTCGCGGGAGATTTTTTCTCGGCGTTCATGCGCTTCCTGCGCTTCGACGGTCATTGTCGCAATTGGGCGGGCAGAAAGTCGGCCCAACCCGATAGGCTCGCCAGTCACTTCGCAATATCCGTATTCGCCCTCTTCGATGCGGCGCAGGGCCGAATCGATCTTGGAAATCAGCTTGCGTTGGCGATCGCGGGTCCGAAGTTCGATCCCCCAATCAGTCTCACTCGAAGCGCGATCGTTGAGGTCGGGTTCGCGGATTGGACCATCTTGCAACTGCTGCAGCGTATCCTGGGCGGCTGAATGGATCAGCTTCTTCCATTCGAGCAACAGCCGGCGATAGTAATCGAGCTGCGGCTCGGTCATGTAAGGCTCGGCTTCACCGGGGGCGTAATCGCCCGCAATCGCCCGCTTGGCCTTGGCCAGGACGTCAATCTCTTCGCTGAGAACCGTCGCCATAAACTCTCCAAACCAAACCGGGCCTGTACCAAGGTCCTGCGGCTTCGGGTTATCCCGATAGCTCGCAGTGCCGTCCGAGCGCGCCTATAGTGCTGGGTAGATTCCCGCACAAGCGCCAATCAGCGCGCCCATTAGTTCGTGCGACATTAGGCGTGGATTAACGGGTACATGAGGCGAAACGCCGCGTTTCCGGGAAATCGGCAAGCATATCTCGATTGCGGGCAGACAAATATACTGCGGTGTTAACCTTTTGTTGAGCATGTTCGGGAAGGTTGGGATCCGACGGCAGGCTGGGGCCCGCCAAATGGGGGTTAATCGAGATGAGCACTGCGTGGATCCAGAACGGCACCATCGCCAGTACATTCAACGGGGTTGTGATCGCAGCCACCGAACACAGCGAAGACCTGCTGGTCGCGAGCTGCCTGGCAGCGGCCGCACAAGGCGATATCAGCGCCTACTATGATTTGGGCGTGGCCTATTCGACCGGCAGTCATGGAGTGGACTGCGACCTGATCGAAGCGCACAAGTGGTTCAATTTGGCTGCCGTTTCGGGCCACGGCGAAGCGCAGATGTGCCGCGCTGACATCAGCGACGAAATGACCGCTCGCGAAATCGCCGAAGCCCAGCGCCGCGCGCGCGAATGGCTTTCCGTCTCGGCCCGCCGCGCCGCTTAACGTTCCCAATCACACGAATTTACATACGCTTAAACGGCGTACGTTCGCCCAGATGCAATTGATCAATGGCGACCCCTTCGCGTTCGCGCGCAAGGTAATCGGCCACTGCATCGCGAAATCCTGGATGCGCAATGAAGTGCGCTGACCAGGTTTGCACTGGCTCGTAACCGCGGGCCAATTTGTGGCCGCCTTGCGCCCCGGCTTCGACCCGTGACAGCCCCAGCGCGATGGCGACGTCGATCGCCTGATAATAGCACAGTTCGAAATGCAGGAACGGCTTGTCGATCATCGCGCCCCAATAGCGGCCGTACAATGCATCGGGGCCGATGAAGTTAAGCGCTCCGGCAATTGGCTGGTCCCCGGCAAAGGCCAGGACCAGCACCACCGCATCGCCCATCCGCTCCCCCAACAGCGTGAATGCCGCGCGCGTTAGATACGGCTGGCCCCATTTGCGTGCGCCGGTGTCTTGATAAAAGTGCCAAAAGGCATCCCAGTGCTCAGGCATGATTTCTGCGCCGCGCAAGTGCCGAATTTGCACGCCTTCCTGCGCCGCCGCCCGCTCTTTGCGGATTGCTTTGCGCTTGCGCGAGGACAGCGCGGCAAGGAACCCTTCAAAGCTCGCATAGCTCCGGTTCGCCCAGTGGAACTGGATGTCGCTGCGCAGCAACCAGCCGGCCGCTTCGAACAGTGGCAATTGTTGCGGGGCGACGAATGTGGCGTGAGCCGAAGACAGGTCATTGGCGGCGCACAATTGCTCAGCCGCGCGCAACAGCGGCGTCGCCAGTGCCGGATCGGCCAGCAGCAGCCGCGGCCCAGTGGCCGGGGTGAACGGTGCGGCAATCTGCAGCTTGGGATAGTAATTGCCCCCGGCGCGCTGCCAGGCGTCAGCCCAGGCATGATCGAAGACATATTCGCCCTGGCTGTGTGCCTTGAGATAGGCCGGCAGCGCGGCGATCAGGCGGCCATCGTCAGCGGCAATAGTCACCGGAGCAGGCGACCAGCCGGTCCCGGGTCCGACACTGCCCGAATCCTCCAATGCCGACAGAAAGGCATGGCTCATAAATGGATTACCGCCCGCCAGTGTGTCCCACTCGCGGGCCGGCAGTTCGCCGACCGAGGTGCCGACGCGCGCCTCGATCACGCCACCCCTACCCCTTCGGCTATCGGGGCGTCGGCATATTGCGCTGCCCGTTCTCGGTGTTCTTGGCTGCGCACGGTCCAGGTTAGTACGGGTAATCCGCGCTTGCGCTGCGCCGCTGCAAAGCGGCTGGGCAGATCACGGATGTCATAAGCGAGAAAATCAGGGCATGCGTGCCACAGCGCCAGCCGCCGCTTGATCATGCCAGGCAAGGTCTTGCCATGCTCTTCGGTCACCACCAGCCCTCTGACCGTTAGCTCCGAATGGACCGCGAACCAACGCACCACGCGCGGATCAAAGCTCATCACCGCGTGCAAGCCCAGATATCCTTCGAGCGCGCGCCGCACCGCCAGGCACAGGGCGCTGACCCGGATGCCATCGCTGCGCTGCGATTTAATCTCGATCAGCACCGGCACCTTGCTACCCAATTGATCGAGCAACTGGCGCAGCAAAGGAATAGTATCGCTGCTACCCGACAGCGCGATCCGCCCCAATTCCTCGGCAGTGTGTGCTGACAACGGCCCGTTCACGACCGTCAGCCGGTCAAGCTCGGCATCGTGAAACACCGCCGCCTGCCCATCGCGGGTGCGCTGGACATCGCATTCGATCCCCATCCCCCGTCCCATTGCCGCAGCGAAAGCGCTGGGCGAGTTTTCCGGCACCCTTGGCGAATGCAGCCCGCGGTGCGCATACTGCCATAGCCCGAGCCAGGCGACTTTGGCTGGTCGCGGCGGCGGCGAGCGCCAGCGATCAAGCAGGGCGAATAGCAACGATCGCGTCCACTTCGACCGCCACGCCCAGCGGCAAGCTGGGCGTGCCAACCGCAGCGCGGGCGTGCTTACCCGCTTCGCCGAACACCGCGACCATCAATTCAGACGCGCCATTGGCGACCTTGGGTTGATCCGTGAAATCCGCGGTGCAGTTGACGAATGCGCCAAGTTTGACCACTCGTTCGACCCGGTCGAGCGAGCCCAGCGCCGCCTTGAGCTGCGCCAGGATCATCAAACCGCAACCCTGCGCTGCCGCGATGCCTTGCTCCAGCGAAACGTCATCGCCCAGCCGGCCCTTCACCAGTACGCCATCGACGAATGAAACTTGCCCAGAAACGTAAGCCAGCCCGCCAGCGATCACCACCGGCACATAGGCCGCGACCGGGGCGGCGGCGGCGGGCAGGGTCAGGCCAAGCTCGGCCAGTTTTGCATCAATGCTCATCGTCTTCTCCTAAATCCGCAACTAAATTCGTCCCAGCAGCCACGGCAAAGCGTGGTCCCAGGTGTCGATCCGCGCGTGGGCGTGCCCCGCCTTAAACGCGCAAGTGATATGCGGGGCGAGCGTTGGTTCGCCGCACAGGTGCAGCCGGTCGAGCTCGGGCACGAGCTCAGCGGCCGAGCCGATATGCTGCGCCAGATCATCGATAAACACCGCACTGCTAGGTTGATATTCGGCCATGATCGCGGCCAGCGCCGGGCCTTTGGGTCCTTGGTTGGTGAACACCCGGACATCGAGCCCGTGAGCGGCCAGCTGGCGGGTGCGCGCGGCGTTGTGGCGGTCGGCCAGATTGGTCAGCACGACCACGTCGGCATGGCCTTTCAGCGTATTCATCGCCTCGATCGCGCCCAGGATCGGGCTTTGCCGGTGCATCTCGCCATCGAAAAACGCGCCGAGCAGTCGCCAGATTTCCGCCGGTTCAACCGGATTTCCGCTAGCCTTGTCGCGGATCGCACTCGAAAAATCGTTGCCGATCAGTTTGAACGACACGTCCTGCGTCTCGTCCAACCATTGGCCGAACGGCACAATCATGTGCAGCAGCACCTCATCGCAGTCGCTGATGATCAGGGGCTTGTTCATTACGTCAGACTTTCGCGCGCGGCGGCAAGCTGCCCCGGGGTTACATTCAAGGCCGAGGCCGCTGCAACCAGATCGGGTTCGTGCGCGCAGAGGAAATCGAGCACCGCGCCCAGTGTGGCCGGATCGCCTAGCCCGGCACGCAATTCTTCCGCGCTCAGTCCGGTCAGGCTAAGCAGCCGCTCGGCGCGCGGGCCGTCACCCAGCACCCAGCCGAGCGCTGACAAGGCAAGCGTGGCGGCGTCGGGCGCCGGGGATTGGCTATCGCGAAGAATTGTCAGCCTCACAGGTACAGCGTAGGGCAGCGCAATGGCAAAACGCATCCTTGTTGTCGAGGACAACGACCTCAACCGCAAGCTGTTCTGCGATGTGCTGAAAAGCCAGGGCTACGCCGTCGAGCCCTGCGCCGACGGAATGCTGGCGCTGGATGCCGCCCGGCAGTTCGTCCCCAACCTGATCATCATGGATATCCAGCTGCCCAATGTATCGGGGCTCGACCTGATCGAGGCAGCCAAGAAAGACAGCATGCTGCGCTCAATCCCAGTGCTCGCGGTGACCGCCTACGCCGGCAAGGGCGACGAAGAACGGATCCTTGATGCAGGGGCGGAAGGGTATCTGGCCAAGCCGGTATCGATCGGCCCGTTTATGGCGGCGGTTAAGGGGTTGGTGGAGCGCGCCACAGTCTAATGCTAGGCTTCGCCGCTTTTCCGCCCCATTCGTTCGCCACAGGGCACCCAGACTTCAGGAGCATTAACCCCATGAACCGTGCCGCCACTGCTGAAAAGATCGCCGCGCTGATCGCGCCGTTCAACAAGAAGGGTGTGGCCGTGACCGATGCCACGACCTTTGCCGGTGACCTTGAATTCGACAGCTTGACGGTAATGGATTTTGTCGCCGCGATTGAGGACGAGTTCGACATTATCATTAGCATGAATGCGCAGGCCGAGATCGAGACTTACGGTCAGCTGGTTGATGCCGTTGTGAAATTACAGGGTTAAATTCATGTCTGAAGGTATCGACGAAACCGACCATTCGCAAGTGCTGCAAGGCGCTGGCACTGACCTGTTTTCGAAGTTCGATCCGCTGATCGAGCTGCGCCGCAGCTTGCTGGCGACGGGCCAGGAAGACCCGTTCAGCTTGGTGATGGAGCGGGTGGTTTCACCCACGGTAGCCGTGTGCAACGGGCGAGAGACGATCCTGCTTGGCACGTACAATTACATGGGCATGACCTTCGATCCCGATGTGATTGCAGCGGGCAAGCAGGCGCTGGAAGATTTCGGCGCGGGCACCACCGGCAGCCGGGTGCTCAACGGGACTTACGCCGGGCACAAGGCGGTCGAACAGGCGCTCAAAGAATTTTACGCGATGGATCACGCGATGGTCTTCTCGACCGGGTATCAGGCTAACCTCGGGATCATCTCGACGATCGCCGGCAAGGGCGATTACATCGTGCTCGATATCGATAGCCACGCCTCGATCTGGGATGGGTGCAAGCTGGGCGACGCCGAAGTAGTGCCGTTCAAACATAACGATATCGAGGCGATGGAGAAACGCCTCAAGCGCATTCCCGAGGGTGCGGGCAAGCTGGTGATCCTCGAGGGCGTCTATTCAATGCTGGGCGACATTGCTCCGCTTAAGGAGATGGTCCACGTGGCCAAAGCGAATGGCGCCATGGTCTTGGTCGACGAGGCGCACTCAATGGGCTTCATCGGCCCCAATGGGCGCGGGGTGGCCGAGGACCAGGGCTGCCTCGATGATGTCGACTTCGTGATCGGCACGTTCAGCAAATCGGTGGGCACTGTTGGGGGCTTTTGCGTTTCCAACCATCCCAAGTTTGAGATTATGCGGCTGGTCTGCCGCCCTTATGTGTTCACCGCCAGCCTTCCGCCCAGCGTGGTGGCGACCGCCGCCACTTCGATCCGCAAGCTGATGCACGGATCGAACAAGCGGGCGCATCTGTGGGAGAATTCCAAGGTATTGCACCAGGGTCTGCGCGATGCGGGGTTCCAGCTCGGCACCGCCAAGCCGCAAAGCGCGATCATCGCGGTGATCATGCCCGATCTGGAGCGCGGTGCGGCGATGTGGGAGGCGCTGCTCAAGGAAGGGCTGTACGTCAACCTGGCGCGCCCGCCGGCAACGCCGGCCAATATGACTTTGCTGCGCTGCTCGCTTTGCGCCGAACATTCGGCCGAGCAAGTCCAGACGATCATCGGCATGTTCAAGCGCGCCGGGGCCACAGTTGGGATTCTCGGGGCCGGGATCATTGGCTAAGTGGCTGCTGACCCTCCTCGCGCTGGCGTCGCTCACCAGTTCACCGGGAACTGCTAGCCCCGTGGAGCCGCAGGTCGGGATGAGCGATGCGCCTTGTCCCGCGCCCAACCCGGGCCAGTTCGCGCTCGACGATCATACCCTTAGCACCGACTGGGCGTGGCAGTGCCGCTACCGCGCCGAAAACGCACTGGTCGATCCACAACATCCGCCCCGCGTTGTGTTCATCGGCGATTCGATCACTGAGAATTGGCTGGCCACCGATGCCGACTTCTTTGCGCATGGCAACTTGGGCCGCGGCATCTCGGGGCAGACCAGTCCGCAAGTGCTGGTGCGGTTTTATCAGGACGTGGTCGCGCTGCACCCGCGCGTGGTGCACATTATGGTCGGCACCAACGACATCGCCGGTAACACCGGCCCAACCAGCCCCGCGGCGTACCAGAATGCGGTGCGGGCGATGGTCGATCTGGCGCGGGCCAACCATATTGTTGTGATCCTGGGCTCGATTCCGCCCTCGATCCAGTTCGGCTGGCAGCCTGCGCTGCGCCCGGGTCCGTGGATCTTGCAGCTCAACCTGTGGCTCAAGGACTATGCCGGGACGCAGAATCTGGTTTTCGCCGACTATCACGCCGCGCTGGCCGGCCCGGCGGGGGAGCTTCCGGCCGAGTTCGGACAGGACGGAGTCCATCCCAACGCCGCCGGATACGCGGTGATGCGCGGTGTGGCCGAGCGCGCGATTGCCGAGGCAGAAAAGCGCGCGCGCAAATTGCACTGGAGAGACTGACGTGACCAGACGACTTGACGGCAAGCGCGCGGTCGTGACCGGCGCAGCGCAAGGGATCGGGCGGGCGATTGCGGCCGCGTTCGTGGCCGAGGGCGCGCAGGTCGTGCTGGCCGATGTGGATGCCGAAGGTGTTGCCCAAACTGCCTCCGAGCTTGGCCAGCAAGCCTTCACCGCTGATCTCAGCCGCAAAAGCGAGATCGAGCGCTTGTTTGCGTTTGTCACCCAGCGCTGGGGCGGGCTTGATATTCTGGTCAACAACGCCGGGGTGACGCATGCGGCCGAGCTGGACGACCTGACCGAGGATGATTTCGACCGGGTGTTCGCGATCAATCTCAAAGCGGCGCTGTGGGCGACGCAGGCGGCGACGCGGCTGATGAGTGACGGCGCAACGGTGGTCAACATGAGCTCGGTCAACGCGGTGCTCGCGATCCCCAATCAGATTCCCTATGCGATTTCGAAGGGCGCGATGAAGCAGCTGACCAATGTTACCGCCTTGGCGCTCGCGCCCAGGGGCATCCGCGTCAACGCGATCGGGCCAGGCTCAATCATGACGGCGATGCTGCAAGGGATCATGAGTGACCAGGCCGCACAGGACCGCATTCTCAGTCGCACCCCGTTAGGACGTTGGGGCGAACCCGAGGAAGTCGCAGCGATTGCCGTCTTCCTGGCCTCCACCGAAAGCAGCTACATCACCGGACAAACGATTTATCCGGATGGTGGGCGACTGGGTCTAAACTACACCATGCCGCTGGTCCGTTAGCGCGGCCGCCTCGGGCCATACAAAAAGATCTCCGCCAGCTCTTCCTTGAAAGGAGGAGCTGGCGGAGCAAGATTAATCACAGACGGCCGGGTCGCATGGCCGTTCGCAACGGCGACTCCATGATCTATGCTTAGCGTCAACAAAAGGACATGGAGCCGATGATTTTCCGATGATTGCATGAGGCTGGCTTTACCGATCCATTGCTTGTGTTCGAAAATTTCGTTGCGATTGAAGAAGACACGGGTAAACCACGCGCCGTGGATAAATTGACGGCCGCCGCGCAAGCTGGCGCGGAAGTAGCACAACAAGTCGATACCAGATCGGTCGCAGAGCAGGCATTGGCCAGCACGGCGGCTGTGCACGCGCCAATTCGCCTGACTCATACGCCGGAATTTGCGATTGGCGAATTGCAAGTCGAGCCGCTTACCCGGCAGGTCCGTTTCGCCGATGGCGAACAGGAAACACTCGAGCCGCGCGTGATGGAAGTGTTCGTGGCACTGCACCGCGCGGATGGAAAAGTCGTCTCGCGCGATGATCTGACCTGGTCGTGCTGGGGCGGCACCGTGGTTGGCGAGGATGCCGTGCAGCGGGTGATCCAACGCTTGCGCAAGGTGGCCGCGCGCTGTGCTACCTTCCGGATCGAGACGATTTCCAAGGTGGGCTACCGCCTGATCGCCGTGACCGGCCCGGCCGATGGCGCGCGCGGCGA
>JAYTIS010000169.1:0-9011 GCA_043731725.1 Novosphingobium sp. | reverse complement strand
GAACATGATCCGTTCCCCGCCGAAGGCCTGAGTGGGAGCGAGATCGAAGTGCTCGGCTATCGCGGCATGCGCGAATATGCGCTGCAGTTTGACGGCCTGCGCGCACCTGCGGATGCGGTGCTGGGCGGGGAGGAAGGGCAGGGCTTCAAGCAGCTTATGCGCACCTTCGAGGCGGCGCGGATCCAGACCGCCGCCCGCGCGGTCGGGGTGGCCAAGCGCGCGCTGGAACTGGGGCTTGCCTATGCTGTGGCGCGCAAGCAGTTCGGCAAGGCATTGATCCATTTCCCGCGCGTGACTGACAAGCTGGCGATGAGCCTGACCGACTTTGTGATGGCGCGCGAACTGACTTATGCCGCCGCCCGCGCCAAGGACACCGGCAAGCGCTGCGATATCGAGGCCGGGATGGCCAAGCTGCTCGCCGCGCGCGCGGCGTGGAGCAATGCCGATGCCGCGCTGCAAGTGCATGGCGGCAATGGCTACGCGCTTGAATTCGAGATCAGCCGGGTGCTGTGCGATGCCCGCATCCTCAACATTTTCGAAGGCGCGGCGGAAATCCAGGCGCAGGTGATCGCCAAAGGCCTGCTGGAAGGACGCAACTGATGACCGAGAGCCAGGACATTGCCGAAATCCGCCGCGCGGTGCAGGCGCTGTGCGCCGAATTCCCCGGCGAATACTGGCGCGAAAAGGACCGTGACCGGGCCTATCCCGGCGAGTTTGTCGATGCGCTGACCAAGGCCGGGTTCCTCGCTGCGCTGATCCCCGAGGAGTTCGGCGGTTCGGGGCTCAAGCTTGATGCCGCTGCGGTGATCATGGAGGAAATCCAGTCCTCAGGCTGCAACGGGGCTTCGGCTCATGCGCAGATGTACATCATGAACACGTTGCTGCGGTATGGCTCGGCAGAACAGAAAGCACAGTACCTTCCGGGCATCGCCGACGGCTCGCTGCGGCTGCAAGCCTTCGGGGTCAGCGAGCCGACCAGCGGCACGGACACGCTATCGCTGCGCACTGTCGCGGTAAGGGACGGCGAACATTACGTGATCAACGGCCAGAAGATCTGGACCAGCCGCGCCGAACATTCCGACCTGATGCTGTTGCTCGCCCGCACTACCCCGCGTGACCAGGCGGCGAGCAAGACCGAGGGCTTGTCGATCTTCCTCGTCGATATGCGCGCCGCGCTGGGGAGCGGCCTGACCATCAAGCCGATCCGCACGATGATGAACCACTCGACCACCGAGGTGTTTTTCGACGACTTGCGCGTCCCCGCTTCCAGCCTGATTGGCGAGGAGGGCAAGGGCTTCCGCTACATCCTCTCAGGCATGAACGCCGAACGCATTCTGATCGCGGCGGAATGCGTCGGCGATGCCAAGTGGTTCATCGACAAGGCCACCGCATACGCCAAGGACCGCAGCGTCTTCGCGCGGCCGATTGGGCAGAACCAGGGCGTCCAGTTCCCGATCGCGCGGTGTTATGCGCAGATGCGTGCGGCCGAGCTGATGGTCCACCATGCGGCGCAGGTTTACGATCACGGCGGCAACCCGGGAGCCGAGGCCAACATGGCCAAGCTCCTCGCTTCAGAAGCCAGCTGGGCGGCCGCCGACATGTGCGTGCAGACTTTCGGCGGGTTCGGGTTTGCCGAGGAATACGATGTCGAACGCAAGTTCCGCGAAGCCCGGCTCTATACTGTCGCGCCGATCAGCACGAACCTGATCCTGAGTTACCTGGCAGAGCATGTCCTGGGGCTGCCGCGGAGCTATTGATATGCCATGTCTTAGGCACCGGATTAAGACGGTCGGTCGATAGATCGCCCCGAGTAAGACTCGGGAGAGAAGCACGTGAAGGCTGGCTGGAACCTGATATGTCCCGTGCTCTTGCTGCTTCCGCTGGCTGCGTAGGGCGATATGCCCCGCAGGTCATGCTCGCCACCCCGGCACCGGCGGCGCGAGCAGCGGAGCGGTTGACCGGTTTACCCTGCGTTTCTTAGAAGCGATGGTGCCGCCCGGCGATCCGCGCGCCAAAGCGGCGGCAACAAACGATTGTCTCGGTGCCGGCGCTGGGCGCTGGGCCGACCAGCAGACTTTTGTGATCGAGTTCAACCGGACTCTGCCAAGCGGCATCACCTGCAACGTCAAGCTGCGTCAGGGGCTGGCCTCGCTGAGCGGCGGGCGGACCCAGGGCAAGTCGAGCTTTGCGATCGACACTGGCGGGCCTTCGGTGGTCGCGGGGCTCGTCCCTGGCTTCGCGCGCGGTCTAAGCATTCGATCCCGACATCCCGCTGGCGCGGCAAACGGTCGGCGTGACAATGACCGGAGAAACAGCCAACCTGTCGCTGACGCTTGATGGAAAGCCCTTTGCTTCCGCCGCGGGCAATCCGCAGATGCCGTTGATTAAGGGGAGCCACCTGCTCGCGCTGACCGATCCGGGCGGGCAGGTGATGGACCGGGTGCGCTTTCCAGTGCAGTGATTCCTGGCATCCGGCCTGACCGACAAGCCCCCAAAAGGACAGTCTGAGGGCTTGACTGCGTGAACGCTATCATTTAGGTGAACGTTCACATTTAGCAGGCAGTGCAGAAAATGCGCGCTTTTTCGGGGAGGACTTCGCTGATGAATGATTCGCGCAAGATCAGGTTTGATCGACTGTTGGTTGGGGCCTCGATGGTTGCGATGGGCCTGATGGCCCAGCCGGCACTCGCCCAGAGCGCTCCGGCAGCCGAAGAGCCGGTCGGTGATGAGATCGTCGTTACCGGCATCCGTGCCAGTCTTGGCAAGGCGATGGACCTGAAGCGGGACTCGGTCGGCGTTCTTGATTCGATCTCGGCCGAAGACATCGGCAAGTTTCCCGATACCAACCTAGCCGAATCGCTGCAGCGCATCACCGGTGTGTCGATCGACCGCAACAGCGGAGAAGGGTCGACCGTCACGGTTCGTGGCTTCGGACCCGAGTTCAACCTGGTGCTGCTCAACGGCCGCCAAATGCCCACTTCGACCCTTGGCGACGGCGCCAGCGCGCCCGCCTCTCGCAGTTTCGATTTCGGCAATCTGGCCTCGGAAGGCATTGCGGGCGTCGAAGTCTACAAGTCCGGGCGCGCTCCGCTCGCCACGGGCGGCATCGGCTCGGTGATCAATATCAAGACTGCCCGCCCGCTCGATCGTCCCGGCTTCCGCGGCAGCATCGGCGTCAAGGGAGTTTACGATACCTCGCGGTTCGATGGCACTTCGATTACCCCCGAAGTTTCGGGCATCATCAGCGACACTTTCGCAGATGGCCGCATCGGCATCCTGATCAGCGGGTCCTACCAGGATCGCAAGGGCAGCCAGGCCCAGTTCGACGCCGGTTGGCGCGAAGGCTATCTGGGCAACGAAAACAACTGGGGCTCGCTCCCGGTCGACGCCAACGACTGGCGCGGAAATTTCGCCCAGACCATTAACCGTCCGGGTCCGAACACCGTCTATCAGGTGACCCAGAACGCCGGTTACAATTTCACCACGTTCGATCGCAAGCGGATCAACGGCCAGGCCGTGCTGCAAGTCAAGCCGACCGACACCCTGGTCGCGACCCTCGATTACACCTTTTCGCAAAACACCGTCGATGCGCGAACCAACAGCATCGGCGTGTGGTTCAACCATAACAACACCAGCAGCAGCTGGACTGACGGTCCGGCCGCTGGTCCGAATTTCTACGCCGAGCATTTTAACCAGTCTGAGGGCAAGGACCTAGCCATCACCGGCGCCGTAGCGGCCAACCGCACGATCAACCGTTCGATCGGCGGTAACCTCAAGTGGGATGGCCCCGGCGGCCTCCGTCTTGAACTTGACGGCCACCACTCGACCGCGGAAAGCAAGCCGACCAGTCCTTACGGCAGCAACATCGCTGTGGGCAGCGCAATCTACGGCGTGCAGGACCAGAAGGTCGACTTCACGCACCAGATCCCGGTCATTTCGGTGACCATGTATCCTGGGTCGGAAATCACTGCGGCAAACATCCGTCCGGCAGGCAATGCCTTCCGCAACGCCTATTTCCGGGATGAAATCAACGAAGTGTCCTTGCGCGGCGGCTTCGATTTCGATGCCTCGTTCATCGACAGCCTCGATTTCGGCGCCACTTACACCGACAACCGGGTACGTTCGGCATTCGGCAATATCCAGAACGATACTTGGGGTGGTACCTTGTCGGCTGCACAAACGCCCGACAGTCTTTACACCATCACCAACCTGCCGCACGATCTGGCAGGTGCCGAAGGCTCGAATGGCGCGGGAATCATTCCGAATTACTTCAAGATCGATACGACCGGCCTGATCAAACTGCTCGACAGCAGTCTCGGCATTTGCAGCGCGGCTCCGGTCCGCGGCACCTGCCTTGCTACCTTTACAACTGATCGCAAGGTCCACGAACGGACCTGGGCGCCCTATGTCCAGTCCCTGCACACCTTCCATCTTGGCGACAGCCAAGGGCATCTGCGGCTTGGTCTGCGCTACGAAACCACTAAGATCGATGCGACCTCGCAGGTGCCAATCCCGCAGCGCACGCTCTGGTCGGGCGGCAACGAAACGTCGATCGATTATGGCACGCCGCAGGTGGTGTCATCGGCGTCGCTGAGGGGCGAATACCACAACTGGCTGCCGGCGGTCGATTTCGACCTGTCGCCCGTCAAAAACGTCAGGCTGCGCGCGTCTTACAGCAAGACGATCACCAGGCCTGACTATGCCAGCATGCAGGGCGGCACCTCGCTTGCCTCGCCGATCCGCATCGGTGGCAGCACTGCCTCCAGCGGCAACCCGGGGCTGCTGCCCTACAAGTCGGACAACATTGATCTCTCGGCCGAATGGTACTACGCGAAGACAAGTTACATCTCGGTGGGCTTCTTCCACAAGGTGGTGAATAACTTCATCGCCCAGACTCAGGTCGACCAGACCGCGTTCGGTCTCACCAACGCCGCCGCCGGACCGCATGCGCAGGAAGCGCGAACAGCTCTGGGTCCCAACGCGACAGCAGCCCAGCTTGTGGCTTACATCGCGGCGAAATACCCATCGACTTATGACGCCGCGACCCAGAGCATCATCGGCCAGCCCGGCGATCCGCTGGTCAACTTCGTCACGACCTTGCCGGGCAATTCCGATCAGAAGGACACGATCCACGGCTGGGAATTCGCGATCCAGCACAGCTTCTGGGAAACCGGCTTTGGCGCGATCCTGAACTACACCGTGGTCAAGAGCGATCATAACTACAACAATGCCCTGAGCCATACTGTGACCCAGTTCGCCGTTCCGGGGGCTAGCAACAGCGCCAACGCCGTGCTGTTCTATGACAAGCATGGGCTCCAGGCCCGCGTCGCCTATAACTGGCGCGCCGGGTTCCTGGCCGGATACGGCAGCGATCCGTACTACGTCGAATCCTATGGCCAGTTCGACGTCAGCGCGAGCTACGAGATCCGCAAGGGCATCACGATCTTCGGCGAAGGGATCAACATCACCAACGCTGATCGCCGCGGCCACATGCGCAACGATCAGACCGTGTTCTTCTCCGCACCGGGCTACGCCCGCTGGGCGGCGGGGGCTCGCTTCACCTTCTGACTTTTTCGCCAGAGTCCGTGAAATATGGTACCGAGAGCCGCACTGCCCTGCCGTGCGGCTCTCTTGCTTACTGTCACGGACGAATGTGCGCTATGATCGTTTCGAAATGAACAATCCGATCCAGCATATCGTCATCGTCGGCGGCGGCACGGCAGGCTGGCTTTCGGCCTGTCTGCTCGCCGCGAAATTGCCGGGTCATTCAATCACCCTGGTCGAATCGCCCGCCATCCCAACTATCGGTGTGGGCGAGGGCACCTGGCCGACAATGCGCGAAACGCTGGCCAGCATCGGAATCGGCGAAGCTGAGTTCCTGGGCGCCTGCGATGCCTCATTCAAGCAGGGTTCGCGCTTCGACGGATGGGTGAGCGGCGCGACCGGCGACAGCTACCTTCACCCGTTCTCCCTCCCCGTTGTGGGCGAGATAGGCGAGCTACTGCAGGCATGGCGGATAAATGCCCCGGACCAGGCATTCGCCGCCGCGATGACCCCGCAAGCCGCAGTCTGCGCCCGAGCGCTCGCGCCGCGGCAACGGGCGATGCCCGATTATGCCGGTCCGCTGAATTACGCCTACCATCTCGATGCCGGGAAATTCGCGTCCTTGCTGGCGCATCACGCCACCGGACGCTTGGGTGTAAAGCATATCTCGGGCGAGGTCGGCAGCACGGATTCGGCCAGCAACGGCGATATCGCGTCGCTGGTGCTGCGCGACGGGTCACGGATCGCCGCCGACCTGTTCGTTGATTGCACCGGCCAGGCTGGCATGCTGATCGGCGGACACTGCGGGGTCGAATGGATCGACCGCTCGGACGTCTCGTTCAACGACCGAGCACTGGCGGTACAGGTGCCGGTCGAACCGGAAAGTCCGATAGCGGCAGTGACCATAGGCACGGCGCACGAGGCCGGCTGGCTGTGGGATATCGGCCTGCCGGCCCGGCGCGGCATTGGCTGTGTCTTTGCGTCGCGCTTCATGACCGAAGACCGGGCACGCCACGTCCTGCTTGACTACATCGAAGCGCAGGTCCCCGGCGCAAGCGATCACGGGATCGAGCCGCGGTTGCTGAGCTTTCGCACCGGTCACCGGGCCAGGTTCTGGCAAGGCAATTGCGTGTCCGTCGGGCTTTCGGCCGGGTTCATCGAACCGCTCGAGGCTTCGGCAATCGTGATGATCGAATTGTCGCTGCGCGCGCTGGTCGATGCTTTTCCGGCGAACCGGACCGTCATGGACATCCACGCCCGCCGCTTCAATGCGCTGTTCCGCTATCGCTGGGACCGGATCGTCGAATTCCTCAAGCTGCACTATGTCTTGAGCCGGCGCCAGGAACCTTATTGGCTGGCGCAACGCGATCCTGCCACCATTCCCGTGCAGCTTGCCGAAAACCTTGCGGTGTGGCGCGATCATCCGCCCTCGCCCCGGGATTTTCCGCAGATCGACGAAATCTTCCCTGCCGCCAGCCAGCAGTATGTGCTTTACGGAATGGGCTTCGCGCCACCCGACGGGGCCGCAGTCCAACCGCCTCACGCCGCGGCGACCCGGATGGCCGAAGTGCATGACCGTTCGCGGGCGTTGCTGTCAGCGCTGCCTTCGAACCGGACTTATCTGGGCGCGCTGCCGGCTGGTCGCGCGTCGGCGCAGCCAGAAAGGTATTTGGCCCGATCATGACAAGCCACCAAATCGTCAATCCCGCCGATCACGGCGATTTGCGGATTACCGTCGAGGCTAGGTCAGATCTGGGCGATGGCGCGATGTCATGCCTCGCGGTGCCCGCAGAGTTTCGCCGGTTGGCAGCGGAATACCCGATCCTGTTCTATTTCGACGGCGAGCAGCGCAAGTTTTCCGCGATCGCGCTGTTCGGCTTCGAACCGGGCGAGAACCTGTTTCTGGCCGACGGAGAGTGGCAGGCGACCTGCCGGCCGCTGGCGATGGCGGTCCAGCCATTCCTGGTTGGTCGTCCGCGCGACGACGGCAGTCCCTCGCAAGTCCATGTCGATATGAATCACCCGCGGATCTCGGACAGCGGCGAGGGTGTGCGGGTGTTCGACGATGCCGGTCAGCCCACCCCCTACCTCGAGGAAATCGCCAATCAGCTCGCAGCGCTCGACGAAGAGTATCGCGCCAGCGGCGAGTTCTTTGCCACACTCGATCGCTATGAACTGCTGGAGCCGTTCTCGATGGACGTGACGCTCGACGACGGGGCGATGCACCGCCTGGTCGGTTATCACCTGATCAACGAGGACAAGCTCCAGGCGCTTGAGTCGGGCGTCCTGACCGAACTGCATGCCGCCGGTTACCTGCAAATGATCTATATGGCGCTCGCCTCGCTCGGGAACCTCGCGAAGCTGGTGCGGATGAAGAACCGGCGCGGCAATGTCTGAGGCTGCGGCGCTACTGGCCAACGTGCCGCGCGTGGCCGAAGAGGCGGTAACGCCTGCTGCGCTCGACGCCCGCCTGAAAGGTGCCGACCGGCCATTTGTCGCGCGCGGTATCGCCAGCGACTGGCCGCTGGTCCGGGCCGGGCGCGACGGCTCGGCACTGGCGCGAGAATATCTGCTGTCGCATGCCCGGGATCGGTCCTTTCCAATCAACATCGGCAATCCCGGTGGCGGGGACCGCCTCTTTTACGATGCCGCGATGGCGATGAATTTCAAGATGGCGCAGGGGCCGCTCAAGGCCATTCTCGATGGCATCGGCGCGAACGAAGACAATCCTGCAGCACCCGCAATCTATCTGTCTTCGATCGATATTCCATCCTACTTCAAGGATTTGGATAGCGCTAACCGGCTGCCGTTGGGGGATCGCCAACTGATTGCCAGCATCTGGATCGGCACTCGCTCACGGATCGCCGCGCACAACGACACGCCCGACAATGTTGCAGTTTGCGCGGTCGGGCGGCGCCGCTTTACCCTGTTTCCGCCCGAGCAGTTCGCCAATCTTTATCCCGGCCCGCTGGATAACACCCCGGCCGGACGGCCCGTTTCAATGGTCGATTTCCGTGCCCCCGATTTGCGGTCCTACCCGCGCTTTGCCGAGGCTTTGGCCTATGCCCAAGTGGCGGAGCTTGAACCGGGTGATGCCTTGTTTATCCCTTCGTTGTGGTGGCATCATGTCGAGGGGCTCGCGTCCTTTAATGTCCTCATCAACTACTGGTGGCGCGATACCCCGCATTTCCTCGGCAAGCCCGAGGATGCGCTGTTTCATGCGATCTTGGCCGTGCGCGATCTGCCGGAAGCCGAAAAAGCCCGGTGGGAGGCGCAGTTCCGCCATTACGTCTTTGCCAATGGAGCCGATGTGACCCAGCACCTTCCCCCCGAAGCCCGCGGCATTCTTGCCCCGCTTGACGCAGAAACCGCCGGACAGATCCGCGCCAAGCTCTTGCGGAGCCTGTCACGATGAGCGCGCCTGCAAAGCTGCGCGTGGTCATCGCCGGCGGCGGCACCGCAGGCTG
>JAYTIS010000168.1:0-6702 GCA_043731725.1 Novosphingobium sp. | reverse complement strand
CAGGAAATCTATGCGCAGTGCAGCAGCGAGGACGGATTTGTCGTCGGCCTCAACCAGCCTTACGCGCCATCCGACGGCGTTTATTACACGCTCACCCGCCACGCGGTGTCACGCAACTTGGCAGCTGTCATGCTGGAAGTGCGCAATGATCTGCTCCGTTCACCGGTAGCGATAGAATACCAAGCGGAAAGGCTCGCCGGGTGGCTGGCCCAGGCTTTGCTGGCGTTGACGGATGGCCCAGCCGAGCGGCGCAACGCCGGGAAAATTTCGAACCGTAATGGCTGGCCCGAAGAGGACCCACGAATTGTCACAGAGTGATCCCAACATGACGGACGATGTATCCACGCTCCACCGTATGGGTTACGCGCAGGAATTGTCCCGTAATATGGGAAAATTCTCCAATTTTGCGATTTCATTTTCGATCATCTGCATCTTGTCGGGCGGAATCAATTCGCTGGCGCAGGGGACCAGCGGCGCCGGTGGCGGTGCGCTCGGGATTGGCTGGCTGGTGGGGGGAGCGGTCGCTTTACTGTTCGCGTTTGGAATGGCGCAGATTTCATCTGCGTTTCCCACGGCGGGCGGACTCTATCATTGGAGCTCAATTTTGGGTGGCCGGTTCTGGGGCTGGCTTACCGCCTGGATGAACCTGCTGGGCCTGATTACCGTACTCGCCGCCATAAATGTCGGAACGTACGCGTTTATGATTGGTGCGTTTGGGCCAACGCTGGGGATTGCCGATACTTTTTCCCATAAGCTCATCTTTATGGTGGTGGTCACAGGCCTTCACGCGATGATCAACCATATTGGCATCAAGGCTACGACCCGGCTGACCGACTTTTCCGGATACCTGATTTTGATCGGCACGAGCGGGCTAATCGTGCTGTTGCTGGTTTTTGCTCCCAGCCATGATTTTACCCGCTTGTGGACTTTCACCAATTATGCCGGCGATGCCGGAGGCGGGGTGTGGCCAACGATGTCATCGTTGGGAATGCTCTTCCTGCTAGGATTGTTGCTGCCAATCTACACACTGACGGGCTATGATGCCTCGGCCCATACGTCGGAAGAAACCATCGACGCAGCGCGCAGTGTGCCCAAAGGCATCATCCATTCGGTTTTTTGGGCCGTATTGTTCGCGTGGCTGTTTTCGTGCGCGTTCGTGCTTGCCATTCCCGACATGGCGCAAGCCGCCAAGCAGGGTTGGAACGTCTTTTTCTGGACCCTTGATCAGATCATGCCGGCCGGGTTCAAAGTGACAATTTATATCGTCATTTTCGTTGCCCAGTTCATCTGCGGGTTGGCCACCGTCACGTCGATCAGCCGGATGATCTTTGCTTTTGCCCGCGATAATGGCCTGCCTTGTTCGGCGGTGCTTAAGCAGGTCAGCCCAAAATGGCGCACGCCAGTGGCGGCGATCTGGACCGGATCGGCGCTCGCGGTTTGCTTTGTGGCTTATGCCGATGCTTATTCGGTGGTGGTTTCGGTCACCTCAATCGCGCTATATCTCTCTTACGCGATGCCGATCGCAGCGGGCTTTTATGCTTACGGGCGGACATGGACGGAGATGGGGCCGTGGAATATGGGGTCCGGCTTTCGGATCGTCGCGATATTGTGTGTGATGGCTTCGCTCGCAATTTTCTATATCGGGGTTCAACCCCCCAATGAACTGGCGCTCAAAGTACTCGGTTGGATTGCGCTGATTACCGCCGTCGCTTGGTTCGGCATCGAACGACGCCGCTTTAAAGGCCCGCCGACTGGTGCTGAAATTGCCCGTCGTCAGGCTGAGATTGCTGCGGCCGAAGTCGCCGTAGGCCAAACGTCGGCTTAGTTTGATGGGCGCCGCTAGCCAATGCGCCAGATCGGCGACCGGCATTACCAAAGGTGAGAATTTGCCATGCTGTCATCCAATTTGACCGTGCCGGACATCAAAGCTCTGGTGGAACAGCGCGCGCCCGCATGTGCGAAAGTTGGTGTCTTTGACATCGACGGAATTTTTCGCGGCAAATATATGGGCGCTGAAAAGCTGGCTTCGTCGCTCGATAATGGATTCAGCTTTTGCGACGTTGTGCTGGGCTGGGATAGCAACGATCAACTGTACGACAATTCCTCCTTCACCGGCTGGCATACCGCCTATCCCGACGTTGGCGTCAGACTGCTGCCTGAAACGCTGCGACGCATTCCTTTTGAGGATGATATGCCGCTGATCCTGGGCGAATTTACCGGCGCGGCCGAGGCCATCTGCCCGCGCGGTCTGCTCCGCCGCATCCTCGCCCGGGCCGACGCGATGGGCTATGCGCTCAAAGCTGCCGCCGAATTTGAATTTTTCGTATTTGAAGAAACGCCGCATTCTGTCCGCGAGAAAAATTATCGTAATTTGAACAATCTGACACCCGGCTATTTCGGTTATTCGATGTTGCGTTCGGGGGTGCATGCGGAAATATATCATGAGCTGCTGCTGCTGTGTGAGCAGATGGATATGGAGATCGAAGGCCTGCACACCGAAACCGGCCCCGGTGTGCTGGAAGCCGCGATCAAAGTCGACGATGCGCTGAAGGCCGCAGACAAGGCCGCCTTGTTCAAAACATTCGCCAAGATCTTTTTCCAGCGCCGCGGGTTGATGGCTACGTTTATGGCAAAATGGTCACCCGATTGGCCTGGCCAGTCCGGCCATTTACACATGTCGTTGTTTGACAAAGTAACTGGTCAGGGGATATTTTTTGACAAGCAAAAGCCGCTCAACATGGCCGATGAAATGCGGTGGTTTGTTGGCGGCCAGCAGGCGCTTCTGCCCGAACTGCTGGCGATGGTGGCCGGTACGGTCAACAGCTATACAAGGATTGTTCCGGGCTATTGGGCACCCACCGATGCGACATGGGGTTATGAAAACCGCACTTGCGCCTTGCGGGTAATCGGCGGATCAGAGAAATCGCAACGTGTGGAATATCGCATCGCCGCGGCTGACATCAATCCTTATATTGCGCTCTCAGCCGCAATTGGCTCGGGACTGTGGGGCATCGAAAATCGGATCGAACCGACCGCGCCGATCACGGGCAACGCTTATGCTAAAACCCTGCCCAAGCGGCTGGCTCTGCCCCGCACGCTGGAAGACGCGGCGGAGCGGTTACGCCGATCAAAACCCGCGCGTATATTGTTTGGCGATGCGTTCGTTGAGCATTATGCCGCCAGCCGCGATTGGGAAGTTCGCCAGTCGCGCAAGGCGATTACCGATTGGCAGTTGGCCCGCTATTTCGAAAACATCTGAGATCAGGCATTACAGCAAGGACCAAGCTCGATGGCAGAATTGATCTGCATTTCCCCGATCGATGGGCGCGAAGTGGTGCGCCGCCAAACCGCAAACGCTGCAGCCATCGCCACCGCGCTCACCCAACTGCGTCTTGCCCAATCGGCGTGGTCGCACGTGACACTTGGCGAACGCGCCGCGATCCTTGACCGATTCCTTGAGATCATGCGCGCGCAAAATGAGGAGGTAACGGTCGAACTGGCGTGGCAGATCGGCCGCCCGGTGCGTTACGGAGGCGAATTTCGATCCTTTGCAGAACGCGTCCGCTATCTGATCGATCTGGCCCCCGCCGCGCTCACGCCGATGCTTCCGACCGACCGGCAAGCGGGCCTGACCCGCTACATCGCCCGCGTTCCGCTTGGCCTTGTCTTGGTCGTAGCTCCGTGGAATTTTCCTTATCTGACTGCCGTCAATACCATCGTCCCCGCGCTGATGGCGGGCAACGCCGTGCTGCTCAAACATTCCGAGCAAAGCCTGCTGGTGGGGGAGCGGTTTCAAGCGGCACTGGATGCGGCTGGCCTGCCTCCTGGCTTGTTTTGCAACATGGCGCTCAGCCATGAAGATACGGCACGCATCCTATCAAGCGGGTCGGTCGACCATGTCACCTTCACCGGTTCGGTGGAGGGCGGTCGCGCCATCGAACGCGCGGCCGCGGGCAGCTTCACATCGTGCACGCTGGAGCTGGGCGGTAAAGATCCGGCCTATGTCCGGGCCGACGCCGATCTGGACTTCGCGGCCGAGAATATCGTTGATGGCGCTTACTTCAACAGCGGACAAAGCTGCTGCGGGGTAGAGCGGATCTATGTTCATGAAAGCCTGTATGAGGGATTTGTCGAGCGCTTCGCCGCGCTCACCAGCAAATATCTTCTGGGCAACCCGCTCGATCCGGAGACCACCATGGGGCCGATGGCGGCCACTCGTTTTGCCGCTGTTGTTCGCGCTCAAACCGCCGATGCGGTGGCCAAGGGCGGCACCGCGCTGATCGATCCGGCAGCGTTTGCGGCCGATCGGGAGGGTACCCCCTATTTGATGCCGCAGGCGGTAATCGGGGTCGATCACAGCATGGCGATCTTGCGCGAAGAAAACTTCGGCCCCCTGGTCGGTATCATGAAGGTGCGGGACGATAATGAAGCGGTCCGGCTGATGAATGATAGCGATTTTGGTTTAACCGCCTCGCTGTGGACTGCCGACATGGCCGCCGCCGCCGCCATCGGCACACGGCTGGAATGCGGCACTGTTTTTGCCAATCGCTGCGATTATGTCGATCCTGGCCTCGCATGGACCGGGGTCAAGCATACCGGCCGCGGAGCCTCGGTCGGCCAACTGGGCTATGATGGTCTGACACGACCCCAATCCCTGCATCTGCGTGAGGTTTGAAACCAAATGCCCCTGCCCACAACCAATTGGAACTATCCCACCGCCGTTCGATTTGGCAACGGGCGGATCACTGATCTTCCTGCCGCCTGCAAAGAGCTTGGCCTCATGCGGCCCTTATTGGTAACCGATCCCGGCGTCGCCCGTTTACCGATGATTGCAGAGGCGCTCGCTCGCCTTCAGGCGGTGGGCCTTTCGCCTTCGCTTTTCACTGACGTCAAAGCAAATCCCGTGGGGGCCAATGTCGATGCGGGCGTGGTCGCTTATCGTGCGGGGCAGCATGACGGGGTGATCGCGTGGGGCGGCGGCAGCGCGCTTGATGCCGCCAAGGCAATTGCGTTCATGTCCGGCCAGACCCGTCCTTTGTGGGATTTTGAAGATGTCGATGATTGGTTCACGCGCGCCGTCGCGGCGGGTATCGCGCCGATCATTGCCGTGCCAACCACGGCCGGCACGGGTTCGGAAGTCGGCCGCGCGGCGGTGATAGTCGATGAAATGAGCCACACAAAGAGGATCATCTTCCATCCCAAGATGATGCCAGCCATCGTCATCCTCGATCCCGAGCTTACCATAGGCCTGCCCCCGTTCATCACCGCGGCCACGGGTATCGACGCGCTCTCGCATTGTCTTGAGGCTTATTGCGCGCCCGGTTTCCATCCGATGGCGGATGGGATCGCGGTTGAGGGGATCCGGTTGATCAAGGAATGGCTTCCCCGCGCGGTGGCACATGGCGATGATCTGGACGCGCGCGGTCACATGCAGGTCGCGGCCTCGATGGGGGCCACTGCCTTCCAAAAGGGCCTGGGTGCGATGCACGCCCTCGCTCATCCGATCGGGGCACTTTATAATACCCATCATGGCGCCACAAACGGCGTCTTCATGCCGTATGTGCTGGCCTTCAACCGGCCGGCAATAGAGGAAAAAATTGCGCGCCTTGCCGCTTGGCTCGGATTGCCTCACCCGTCATTCGCCAGCTTTTTTGACTGGATTATGGAATTGCGCGCCACGATTGCAATTCCTCATGGGCTTTCGGCGTTGAACGTCGATGGCCAACGCTTTGCCGAAATTGCCGCGATGGCAGAACGCGATCCGTCAGCCAGCGGCAACCCGATCCGCTTCGATGCGGCGGCGGCGCGGCAGGTGCTGGACAAGGCCTTGGCCGAAGATGTTTCGTAAAAGCGCGCCGCCCGCGCGCGGCTAACCGCCTAACCGCCAGTCAGCCGGGCAGCACCGCCCAGTGGCGCGTCGCCCATACCAGCACGGCACATGCCGCCAGCGCCAGATAAGGCAGAAGCCCGGCCCGCTTGCGTTCGGGCGGCGCTTCGCCGGAATCCTCCGCGCCGCCCGAATGCAACGGGAAGCGCCCCCGGTCCTGGACATAATGCCGGAACAGGAACACCGGAACGATTAGCGCGGCGGCCAAAAGGCCGTTGCGCAGCGTTCCTTCCCCCCAGACATCGGCCCCCGCGCCCATAAACACCATATTCACAAAACCCAGCCCCGCCGCCAGTCCCAGCAGCCAGGTCGGGCAGCGGAATGGGCGGGCACGATCAGGGCGATCCAGCCGGTGGATCCAGCCGGCTTGCAGATTGAGGAAGTTGAACAGGAAATAGCAGACGTTCGAGATCATCAGGACCGCGAAATAATCGGACGCCAGCAGCAACAGCAGGTTGAAACTCAGGTCAGTCCACATCGCGGCGGTGGGCGCACCGTGGCTATTGACCCGCGAGAGATAGCGCGGCAGCCAGCCATCGACCGACGCCTGATACAGCGTACGCGATGACCCCATCATTGATGTCATCACGATCAGCAGCAGCGCCAGAATCAGCATTGCCACAATCACATTGGTTACGACCACACCGCCATTGATGATCCTCGCCAATGCCAGCGCTACCCCCGAACCATCGTAGATCTTGGGGTCAAGCAGCGCATCCAGCCCGAGCGACGCCTGAAACGCCAGCGGGACCAGCGTGAAAATGACGATGCACAGCAACCCGGCGCTAAAGATCGCGCGGAAGGTGTCACGCGCC
>JAYTIS010000167.1:0-6429 GCA_043731725.1 Novosphingobium sp. | reverse complement strand
CATGCAATAGGATATGGGTGCTGTCCGCCCGGCTGTCGAGCCGCAATCAGTTGCGGAGCTGTTGGCCCAGCCGTTCGCGCAGCGCGGCAATCGCGCTCGGCTCATCGTTCGCCCGCACGCGCCAGCCGTTGTCGAGCCGCTTGAGCCGGGCATGAAAGCGTTCGGTGGCTGTCGCCAGCTCGCGGGTTGGCTGATCGAGCAAGGCCAGGCGATGCGGATCACTCTCAGGAAATTCGGCCAGTTTGCCATAGCGGTGCAGCTGAAATTCGGACAGTTCGCCCGAAAAGAAAGCCCGATGATTCAGCAGCCAGGCGAGCGCATGCATCATCCGGGTGGTGGTGCGCAGCGCCTCGCACGACAGCGCAATCCGCGCCGCATCCTCTTCGCCGACCGCATCCAAACGCCCAGACAAGGCAAACACCGCCCGCACATCGTCCGACAAGACCAGCGCTTCGCAGTACAGCCCTTCGATGATCCGGGGATTGATGCTGGCGGGTTTTCCCATGGCCCCAATTGGCCCAGCTTCCTCCGCGTGCCAACCGGGACTGAACAAGTTGCGCACACCATTTTGGGACTGTCCCTTGCGGGGACGTTTTGATTAGGTGCGCAATTTGCGTCCGCAAATAGCTTTGCAACACCGGCCCGCTACCCCGGGCCCGACCACCCATTTAAGGTACCCTGAGGGTGGTCGGGCCCGGGGGAGCGGGCCGGTGTTGCAAGGAAAGCCCGGACGGGCATTCCGCACCAGCGTAAATCCGAAAGCTACGCGATAATATCCGGGATCAGATAATCCTCGATAATCGCGATCTGGTCTTTGAGCCGCAGTTTACGTTTCTTGAGGCGGGCAATCTGGAGCTGGTCGGTGCTGCCTGCGCCGGTCAAGGCGTCGATTGCGGCATCGAGGTCGCGGTGCTCGGTCCGGAGCACATCGAGGCGCTTTTTCATTTCCTCTTCGTTCACGCGCCCATCACCCCGTGTTGCCTGCTGATCGCGGCCCAACTGATCGCGACTTGGAATCGTTTGGCCGCATAGGTTCACGCAGGCACTTCGCAAGATAAGCTTAATATGCTTCGATGACAATTGCAGTGACCCATCGGCAACCGAGTCGGGAATCGGCGGGGATCCGCAGCCCTTGGGGGCGAACAATAAGGAGACTCCTTTATGGAACAGTCGCATGTCAGCGCATTGCAACTCAAGCACGAGGGCCTCGAACGCCAACTTGCTGATGAATTGAGCCGGCCAATGCCTGATCTTTCGACCATCCAACTCCTCAAGAAACGAAAGCTGCGCATCAAGGAAGTGTTAGCGCACCACTAATAGTAGCTTCGAGCCGGGCCCTGCCTGCGGGTGGGGCCCGCTTGTTCGCCGAAATATTTCCCGCGCGGCACAGTTCACGCCGTTCCCTTGCGGCGCGCTTTGCGATAGGCACGGCGAATGACCGCTACCAGCGCCGTTTCTGCCGCCAGACAGATCCTTACCAGCCTGCACGATGTGATGGCATCGCGCTCGGGCGCGCAAGCCAAACTCAACACTGTGGTCGAGGTGATCGGCGAAGGGCTCGATAGCGAGGTATGCTCGATTTATTTACTGCGCGAAGGGATGCTCGAACTGTTCGCCACCAAAGGATTGGCGCAAGAGGCGGTCCACGTCACCCGGATGGATATCGGCGAAGGGCTGGTCGGCACCATCGCCGAGAGTAGCGAGATGCTCAACCTGGCCGAAGCTACCGCGCACCCCGATTTCTCGTACCGCCCGGAAACCGGCGAAGACAAATATCACTCGTTTGCCGGGGTACCGATTGTCCGCCGCGAGCGCGCGGTCGGGGTCTTGTGCGTCCAGCATGCCGATCCGCGCCGCTATGAAGAGGTGGAAATCGAGGCACTGCAGACCGTTGCGATGGTGCTCAGCGAATTGATCGCTAATGCCGATCTGGTCGACGAAGAGGACGCCGCCCGGCTGAGCGCGCAGCAGACCGGGCCGGTGCGGCTGACCGGGCTCGCGCTGGTCAAGGGGCTGGCCGCCGGCAACGCGGTTTATCACCAGCCGCGCATCACCATCGAACACATGATGGCCGAAGATCGCGATGCCGAGCTGAGCCGGGTCTACCTCGCGTTCGACAAAATGCGTGAGCAGATCGAAAAGATGGCCAGTCAGGCCGAATTTGGCGTGGGCGGAGAGCACGATGAGGTGCTCGAGACATACAAGATGTTCGCTTACGATGAAGGCTGGAGCCGCCGGATCATCGAAGCGATTGACACCGGCCTGACCGCCGAGGCCGCGATCGAACGGGTCCAGCAGCGCACCCGCATGCGCATGCGCCAGATCGACGATCCGTTGCTGGCTGATCGGATGCACGATCTGGAAGACTTGTCGAACCGGTTGTTGCGGATTGTTTCAGGCCAGATGGGGACCGCCGCCAGCCAAGGGCTGCGTTCGGATACGATCCTGATCGCGCGCAATCTGGGGCCGGCCGAACTGCTCGAATACGACAAGCGGCGCCTGAAAGGCGTGATACTGGAAGAGGGCTCGCTCACCGCCCACGTGGTGATCGTCGCGCGGGCGATGGGGATCCCGGTGCTAGGGCGAGTGCGCGGCTTGCGCGGGGCGGTACGCGACGGCGATCCGCTGCTGCTCGATGCCGATCAGGGCAGCGCCACGGTGCGCGCGGCCCCGCCGATGGTCGAAGCGTTCGAGGCGCGTTTTGTTAAAAGCAAAGAGCGCTTGGCCGCTTATGTTAAGCAGCGCGATGTCGAGCCGTTCACCCGCGATGGGACCCGCATCACGGTGATGATGAATGCCGGGCTGCGCGATGACATGCCGGCCTTGGCGCAGACCGGGGCTGACGGGATCGGGTTGTTTCGCACCGAATTCCAGTTCCTGGTCTCGGCCACGTTGCCCGCGCGCGAGCGCCAGACCCGGCTCTACCGCGATGTGCTCGAAGTCGCAGGCGACCGCCCGGTGGTGTTTCGCACGGTCGATATCGGCGGTGACAAGGTGCTGCCGTACCTGCGCCACAACAACGGCGAGCACGAGGAAAATCCTGCGATGGGCTGGCGCGCGCTGCGCGTGGCGCTTGAACGCGAGGGGCTGCTTAAGGTTCAGGCCCGCGCGCTACTTGAGGCAGCGGCCGGCCGCACGCTCAACGTGATGTTCCCGATGGTGTCCGAACCGTGGGAATTCGACGCGGCGCACGAGGTGTTCGAAAGCCAGCGCAAATACCTTAAAGGCCTCAAGAAGCCGCTGCCCGAGGCAATCCGCTACGGTGCGATGCTCGAAGTTCCGGCGCTGGCCGAAACGCTCGACCTGCTCGCACCCAAGCTGTCTTTCCTGTCGATCGGGACCAACGATCTGACGCAGTTTCTGTTCGCGGCTGATCGTTCGAACCCCAAGCTGGCCGAACGCTATGACTGGCTGTCGGTTTCAATCATGCGGTTCCTGCGCCGGGTTCAGGCCAACCTGGTCGGGCACACGGTGGATGTCACCGTGTGCGGCGAGATGGGCGGTCGCCGGCTGGAGGCGTTGGCCCTGCTGGGGATCGGTATTCGCCGGTTGTCGATCACCCCGGCAGCGGTCGGCCCGATCAAGGAATTGGTCCGCAAAGTCGATCTGGCCGAGATCGAGGCGGCGATGACCCAGTGGCTATCTGCCCCGCCGCCCAACCTGCGCCAAGCGTTGGTGGAGTGGGCCGAAGCCCGCGACATTGAAATCGATTAATCCCGCGCTGCGCCGCGATCGTCACCGGCCCGTCACAAATCCCGCGCAACTTGCCGTTCTGCGCCCGATTCAGCCCGCTTTGGCGTTGACTTGATCAGGCAAAGTAGGCTGGTTGGCCGCGTACAAAAAAGAGCGACTAAAAATCGGGGTCGGGCATGTCGGATGAATTTGTTGCAGAGGCGCAATTGCCTCTTGAGACGGTTGGTGCGCGCTTGCGCCGCGCGCGCGAGCAGGCTGGCCTAAGTCTAGCTGCGGTGGCCGCCGATACGCGTATCTCGCGGCGTCAAATCGAAGCGATCGAGGCCGGCAATTACGCCGCGCTGCCCGGTCGGACTTACGCGGTGGGATTTTCGCGCACACTCGCCCGCGCGGTTGGATTGGACGAGGCAGAGATTGCCGTGGCGACCCGGGCCGAGCTATCGGGCATGCAAGGCGAAGATCAGCGCCGCTCGGTCCAAAGCTTCGAACCTGGTGATCCGGCGCGGGTCCCGAGCGCGCGGCTTACTTGGCTGGCCCTGATCGGAGTAGCCGTTGCGGTTGTCGCCGGCATAATGTTCTTGCCCAGCCTGTTTTCGCCCGGTGGATCACTGCCCTCGATCTTGCCCACCGACCAACCCATTACCGCTGCAAATGTCATGGTGGCGCAGGGCCCGGCGGCGGCTGGACCAGTGGTGTTTACCGCGCTGGCCCCCAGAGTGTGGGTGAAGTTTTACGATCGGGCCGGGACCTTGTTGTTGCAAAAGGAACTTGCGCAGAGTGAAAGCTATACCGTGCCGGCGGATCAGAGCGAGGTCCTGTTATCGACCACGCGGCCTGACCAACTGGGCATAACGGTGGGTGGGCAAGCTGTGCCCAAACTGTCCGAAGTCCAGGCAACCATGAAGGATGTGCCCGTCAGTGCCGCCGCATTGCTGGCGCGCGGTTCTATACCGGCCGCGGGGCCTAGTTCTGGACCGAGTGCAACCACATCGTCAGCCATTCCGCCGCGACCGCACAAGAGCGCTGCTGCGCCCGCGCGCGAACAGCGCATTCCTACTCCCCGCATCGAAGCTTCGCCCGCACCGTCGTCGCTGCCATCGGCGATGAAGACGCCCGCCAATCCCGGCCCCACCCCGTCTGCGACATAGATTGCGGATAGCGGCCAACGCTTGCTCGACAGGGACCGGCCGCCCGCGTTAAACCTTATCACTCGCGTTTCGAAGCGGGCGTGGTTAATGGCCGGTTCGGACAGGTCCGTGCATGACTGCGGCCGCACAATCTTGATGGATGCCAAGACTTATGAACATGCTCCCCTGGAAAAAGCGTTCACTCTACATGGTGGCCGCGCTAGCACTCTCGGTCCCCGCCATCGCCCCGCTTGGGGCGCAGACCAGCGGCAACACCGAGGTGCGGATCCGCAAGGTCGAAGCCGAAGTGGCGGCGCTGCAACGTGCAGTATTTCCCGGCTCCGATGGGCGGTTTTTTCCGCAACTGCAGACCGGCCAGTCAGCCAGCATCCAGCCGGGATCGCCGGCGAGCGCGGGCAGTTCTGACATGTTGGTGCGGATGGACGCGCTCGAAGGCCAGGTGGCCCGGCTGACGGCGCAAGTCGAGGAAGACCATAACCGGGTTGAAAAGCTCGACGCGCGCCTCGCCGCGCTCGAACCGGGGATCAAGGCACCGGCTATTGCGGGACCGTCAAGCACCAGCAGCACCGATAGCAATCTGGCGGCAATGGGCGCGGCACCAAAGCCAGTCCCTGCGTCTGCAGCGGCCAAGCCGTCGGCCAAACCGGCCGTAGCCAGCGATGCCGCTGCCAAACGGGTTGCTGCGGTGCGGGCTGTGCCCAAGCCCAAGACCAAGGACGCCGGCGACGATGAATACTCCTATGGCTTCCACCTGTGGGAAGCCAAATTCTATCCCGAATCCGGGCAGCAGCTCAAAATGTTTCTGCAGAAGTACCCCAAGCATGCCCGCACCAGCTATGCCCGCAACCTGCTGGGCCGCGACTATCTCGATGATAACAATGCGCATGAGGCGGCCGGATGGTTCCTGCAGAACTACAAGCTTGAGCCCAAGGGTGATCGCGCGCCGGACAGTTTGCTTTATTTGGCCGAATCAATGCGCCAGCTGGGCGACACGGCGCGCGGCTGCGTGGCAATCAAACAGTTTGCCGGGGCCTTTCCGGCCGAAGCGGTGGGCCGGCTTAAGAGCCAGTACGACGCGACCAGCGCTGGGCTGAAGTGCAATAAATAGCCCGCGCGGCCCCGCGCTGACGTCTCGCTTGGCCGCCGCGCTGGATGCGCTGTGGCCGGGCTTCACGGCCTCTGACAATCTGCAATTGGGCCTCGCCGTTTCAGGCGGACCGGACAGTCTGGGGCTGCTGCTATTGGCCCAAGCCGCGCTGCCGGGCCGAATTGCGGCAGCCACGGTCGACCACCGATTGCGGGCGGAAAGTGCCGACGAAGCCGCCATGACCGCGCGGCTGTGTGCTGGGCTGGGAATTTCTCACGCGGTTCTGTCGGTGGTTGTGGCCCCCGGTAATGTTCAGTCGCAAGCACGCTCGGCGCGCTATGCCGCTTTGGCAAACTGGGCCTCCGGAGCGGGGCTGTCTGCGCTCGCCACCGCGCATCACGCCGATGATCAGGCCGAGACTTTGCTTATGCGGATGAACCGGGGCAGCGGTGTGGCAGGGCTCGCCGGGGTGCGCGCGCGGGGTCTGGTGCCGGGAACGCA
>JAYTIS010000166.1:0-2272 GCA_043731725.1 Novosphingobium sp. | reverse complement strand
GGCGGTCTGAAGCGGGCCAGCGGACTGGCTTGGGTCGCGCTGTGAGACAGCCCGCCGACCCGCTTCATGGCCACTCCGGAAGGGGTGAGGCCATTGTCGACCGCCACGATTCGTAACCGGCCGACATTCAACGTTTAGGCACTTGCCGGGCCGCAGACTTGCGCAAACGCGACACTGCCGCCATATGCGCCGCCGGGAGTCGGTCGGACGTTTGCACTCGCCAACTTGGTCAGGTCCGGAAGGAAGCAGCCACAACGGGTTGCGGCGGGTCGGCCGGCTCCTTCTCTGGCCTTCGGAATTTGCCATATTCTGGGCTGCAAAAGCCGGTCTTCTGCGCTTCCGGTGCTCACGGCGCTAATGGCCGCTGCGCGCCGGTTCTCGAATCTCGACTTTTTCGCTCCAGGCTGGGGCAAATTCCAAAGGCCAGGGTAAAGCCCTTCGACAAAACCAAGGGCTGGGCTTACCCTGCGATCCAATGAGCGATTCCCCTGAACATTTTGCCGACGAACCTGAAGACGACGCACCTTCCGCTGAGGAACTTGAGGCGGCCGGGCAGGAATCGATGTTCGGTGCGCCCGAGCCTACGCCTGTCGCGCCGCCCTCGGCCGCACCAGCTGTAGCCACCCAGCCGTATCGCGTCCTCGCCCGAAAATATCGCCCGCAGATTTTCTCCGAGCTGCTCGGGCAGGATGCGATGGTGCAGACCCTGGGCAATGCGATCAAGCGCGACCGGCTGGCGCATGCCTTTCTGATGACCGGAGTGCGCGGGGTCGGCAAGACCTCGACCGCTCGGCTGATCGCCAAGGCATTGAACTGCATCGGTCCCGATGGGCAAGGCGGGCCGACGATCGATCCGTGCGGAGTGTGCGAGCCCTGCATCGCCATTGCCGAGGGCCGCCACATCGACGTGATCGAGATGGACGCCGCGAGCAACACCGGCGTCGATGATGTGCGCGAGATCATCGAGGCGGTGCGCTATGCCGCCGTCTCGGCGCGCTACAAGATCTACATCGTCGACGAAGTTCATATGCTCAGCCGCAACGCCTTCAACGCGCTGTTGAAGACGTTGGAAGAGCCGCCGCCGCATGTGAAGTTCCTGTTCGCCACGACCGAGGTCGACAAGCTGCCGGTCACGGTCCTTAGCCGCTGCCAACGCTTTGACTTGCGCCGCATCCAGGCGCCGACGTTGGCGGCGCATTTCGCGCGTATCTGCAAGGCGGAGAACGTCGATGCTGAGGCCGAGGCTCTGGCGATGATCGCCTCCGCCGCCGAAGGATCGGTGCGCGACGGGCTGTCGATCCTTGACCAGGCGATCGCGCATGCTGACCTTGGCGGAGAAAGCCAGGTCACCACCGACCAGGTTCGCGACATGCTCGGTCTGGCTGACAAGAGCGCACAGCGGCGGCTGTTTGGCGCTTTGCTGTCAGGCGAGGGGGCCATGCTGCTCGATCTGGTCGACCAGCAGTTCGCACTTGGGGTCGAACCGCTCGCGTTGATGCGTTCGGTGCTTGAACTGACGCACCGGATCACCGTCTGCCAACTTGGCAAGGGCGAGGCCGATGCTGCGTCAACCGAGGAGCGCGAGGCAATCGAAGGGTGGGCGCAAAGCCTGTCTGCCGGGCAGCTCCACCGCCTGTGGCAGTTGCTGCTCAAGGGCCATGACGAAGTGCGTGGCGCGCCCGATCCGCTGATTGCGGCCAAGATGGGACTGCTCAGGGTCCAGCACGCCAGCGACCTGCCTGATCCCGGCTCATTGGCCAAGCACCTGGAGGAGCTGGCGGCGCTCGGGCCTGCGGCAGCATCGGCTGGCGCCTCGGCGGCCCCAGCGGAGGTCTCAGCGCCTACCGGCATGGACTGGCCGGCGCTGATCAACACCGTCGAACAATCGGGCCAATTGCGCATTGCGCAGGTGATGCACGACTGGGTGCGGATTGCCGAACTTGTCCCCGGCGAGCTGACTTACTCCCTGACGCCCGGCTATCCGGGCGATCCCAGCTCGGAACTGCGAGATGCCTTGCTGCGCGCTACTGGAGAACGCTGGCAAGTCACGCGGATCGAGGGCGAGGCCGCGCCTGCGCTGCGCGAAACCGCCGAAGCTGCGGCCGAGGCCGCGCGCGCCGACTTGCTGCGCGATCCGCTGGTCGAAGCTGCATTTGCTGCCTTCCCCACGGCAGAACTATTGGATGCCGAACCGCGCGTGGCGCACGGCGCAAACTGGAGAAACTGACGTGAAGTCGATGGAAGAGATGCTCAAGGCCGCGCAACAAGCCGC
>JAYTIS010000165.1:0-2229 GCA_043731725.1 Novosphingobium sp. | reverse complement strand
CAACCAGATCGTGTTCGCGTTCGATTGCGGGCAGGCGATGTGCGAGCCGGTGGCCGGACTGCCGCGGATCGACCGCGCCGTCACGGCGGCGCTGACCAGCGCCTATGTTGCGCTCAAGGCTGGCGACCGGGTGGCGCTGTTCGGCTTTGCCGCGCGGCCCGAGCTGCTGACGCCGTTCGTCACCGATCCGCGCCAATTCAAGCGCTTGCAAGTGGCCGCCACCGGGCTCGATTACCGCGCGCAGGAACCCAACTTTACGCTCGCCCTGGCGACCCTGGCGGCGCGGTTGCAGCGCCGCAGCCTGGTGGTGGTGTTCTCTGACTTCACCGACCCGACCAGCGCGCAGCTGATGATCGAAAGCGTGGCCCGGTTGACCAAGCGCCACGTGGTGCTGTTCGTCACCATGCACGATGAGGAACTGGGCGGGATCGCCACGGCCCCGCCCGATGATATGCAGCATCTTGCCATGGCGGTCAGCGCCGATGCGCTGCTGCGCCAACGGGCGCTGGTGCTCTCTCAATTGCGCCAACGCGGGGTTGACGTGATCGAGGCTCCGTATGCGGCGATCGGCAACCGGCTGATCGATGCTTACTTGGCGATCAAGCGCAAAGGCGCGATCGGGTGAGGGGCTAATGGCGATATTTTCCCGATTGAGCGGCAAAGCGGCCCGCGCCGAGGCGGCGATCGAGGCCGCGGCGCTGCGCTCCGACCGCTTTCGGCAAGAGCGCGAGCCGGACTGGCGGCGGCTCGAGGCGGTGGTCACCCGGATGGAAGCCGGGAAGCTGCGGCGGATCTCCGATGCCGATGTGCTCGAACTGCCGGTGCTGTACCGCACTGTCGCCTCCAGCCTGTCGGTGGCGCGCGAAACCTCGCTCGATGCGGCGACGCTGGCCTACCTCGAAGCCTTGGTGCAGCGCGCGTGGTTCCTGGTCTATGGCCCGCGCACCACGCTGTGGTCGTGGCTAACGCGGTTTTTCGGCGGTGAGTGGGGCCAGGCGGTGCGCAGTATCTGGCCCGAACTGCTGGTGGCGCTCGCGTTGATGGTCGGCGGTACGCTGATCGGGTGGCAATTGTGCGCCGCTTATCCCGACTGGTTCTATGCCTTGATGCCGACCGGACCCGAGGACTTGCGCGTGCCCGGGGCCAGCCATGAGGTGCTGCGGGGCACGCTGTTCGGCCAGCAGGGGCAAGACGGGCTGAGCGTGTTTGCCGCCTTCCTGTTCAGCCACAACGCCGGGATTGCGATCCTGTGCTTCGCGCTGGGGTTCGCGTTTGGCATCCCGCCGCTGTTGCTGCTGGTGCAGAACACCACGATGCTGGGCGCGCTGCTGTGGCTCTATCACGGGCAGGGATTGACGCTCGACGTGATCGGCTGGCTCTCGATCCATGGCACTACCGAGTTGTTCGCGATTTTGCTGGCGGGCGGTGCGGGGCTGCACGTCGGCCGCTCGATGGCTTTTCCGGGAGAACTTTCAGTACTCGACGCCGCCGCCGCCGCTGGCCAGCGCACCGCCACGGTGATGGCCGGGGTGGTGCTGATGCTGGTGGCGGCCGGGCTGCTTGAAGGATTAGGGCGGCAATTGATCGACAGCACCACGACGCGGCTGATCGTGGGATATGGCATGCTGGCGTTCTGGCTCGGCTATTTCTTCCTGCTGCGCCGGGTCCCGCCGGGGAGCGAGGCTGAATGACCGGCGCAGCTCGTGCCCCCGCCCTGGCCCGCACCCCTGCTTCTGGCTCAAGGCGCAGCGATCGCCGTCGCACACTGATCACGCCCGAGGGGATCGCGCTGCCGGTCAAGCTGGCCAGCCGCGGCAGCCGGTTAGGCGCGCTGCTGATCGACTTGACGATCATCGTAGTGACCACGGTGCTGAGCACGATCGCACTGATCTACATCGGCAGCAAGGTGCTGCAGATGGGCGGCACGAGCTACGACAAAGCCTCGCCCGAGCTCAAGTCCACGCTGCAGTTCCTGGTGATCTTCTACCTCGCACTGCTGTTCCTGCTGCGCCACGGTTATTTCCTCTATTTCGAGCTGGGTCCGCGCGGTGCCACCCCGGGCAAGCGGATGACCGGGGTGCGGGTGGCCGCGCGCGACGGCGGACGGCTGACCACCGAAATGGTGCTGGCGCGCAACCTGCTGCGCGATGCCGAGCTGACGTTGCCGCTGATCGCACTGTTCTCGCTAGTCGGCGGCGGGATAGCCGAATGGGCGGCGATGGCCTGGCT
>JAYTIS010000164.1:0-5482 GCA_043731725.1 Novosphingobium sp. | reverse complement strand
GGTTGGCAGCGCGGCCATGTTGATGCCATTGCCGAGCCGTAAATCGCCCGCACAGGCACCCACGCTGGTGCAGTTCTCGTGCGCTATATCGGGCACATAAGCACCCAGGTCGTCGCGCCATTTGATCGTGCCTTTGCTGTGCGACCACAGGTGGATGCTTGGGGTCCAGCCGCCGGCCATCAGCACCGCGTCGCAGCTGATCGTCCGGCTCGTGCCGGCCTTGCCTGCGAGGATGAACCCAGTGATGCGGACCGCGCTGACTGCCTTGCCGCCCTTCACTTCGGTCACCGACGAAGACAGCATAACGGGAATGCCAAGCGCGCTGGCCTTGGTGATTAATTCGGGCGCGACCGATCCCCGGATATCGATAATCGCGGCAACCTTAACGCCCGCTTCGGCGTGATCGAACGCGACCTGCCAACCGCTATCATGACTCGCCATGACCAGCGGCGCGTGGCCTACACTGATCCCGTAGCGATTGAGCCATGTCTGCGCCGCGCTCGCCAGCATCACGCCCGGCGTGTCGTTTCCGGCAAACACCAGCGGCCGCTCGATCGCGCCCTGCGCCAAGACCACCGCAGCGGCGCGGATCCGCCACAGCTTCTCGCGCGGTCCAGCCGCGCCCACCGGCAGATGATCCGTCAATCGTTCGACCGCGCCGATAAAATTATCGTGGTAATAGCCGAACGCCGTGGTGCGGATCAAAATTCGGACATTGGGCGCATCAGTGAGCGTTTTGACACTCGCATCAAGCCACGGCCACAGCGCCGGATCGGATAGCGCGCCGCCGCCAAGTTCGCTCTGCTCGTCGATCAGGATGACGCGTTGAGCCGATCCTGCCGCCGCCAGCGCAGCCTCAATCCCGGCCGGTCCCGCGCCCACAATCAGCAAGTCGCAATGGGCATAAGTCGCGGCGTAGTGATCCAGATCAGGCTGATCAGGCGCCTCGCCCAGCCCGGCCATCCGGCGGATCGCAGGCTCATACAGCTTCTCCCAAAAGCTGCGCGGCCACATGAAGGTCTTGTTGTAGAAACCGGCGGGCAACAGCGGGCTGAACAGGTTGTTGATCGCCGCCAGATCAAAGCGGAGGCTGGGCCAGCGATTCTGGCTAATCGCGACTAGCCCCGCGTAGAGCTCAACCTGTGTCGCCAGCAGGTTGGGCGTGCGGCGCCCTGGCCCGCGATCGACTGAACCCAGCGCGTTGGGTTCCTCCGACCCCGCCCCGACCAGCCCGCGCGGGCGGTGATATTTGAATGAGCGCCCAAACAGCGTCACGCCGTTCGCCAGCAATGCTGCGGCCAGCGTTTCGCCGGAAAAGCCACTGAAACTCTGGCCGTCAAACGTGAACTCGACTGCTTGGCCGCGGTCATTCCGGCCCTTGCCGGCGATCCGGTAGCCGCTCATCGCCGCAGCGTCCCCGCTTGGTAAGTCACTTCAAACTTGTCGGTAACCGTATCGCGCACCGCGTTGAAAAAACGGCCGCAGCCGTGGATGTGGCGCCAGCGTTCGTGGTGGCGCCCGCGCGGATTGGCGCGGATGAACAGATAGCCTTCCCAGTCCGCATCGCTCTCACCGGCTGGATCAAGCGGGCGAGCAATATGCGCTTGCCCGGCATTGGCAAATTCAATCTCGGGACGCGTTTCGTCGCAGTAGGGGCAGTGGATCAGGATCATCTCAATGCGCCACTGCTGCTGCCGCTGCTTCATCGATCAGGCGTCCGGTGCGGAACCGGTCAAGATTGTAGGGCGCGTTGATCGGGTGCGGCTCATTCTTGGCCATGGTGTAGGCCAGCAGATCGCCCGCAGCGGGGGTGGCCTTGAACCCGCCGGTGCCCCAGCCGCAATTGACGTAAAGCCCCGGCACCGGGGTCTTGCCCAGGATCGGCGAGCGGTCAGGCGTGACATCGACAATCCCGCCCCAGCTGCGCAGCATCCGCATCCGGCTGAAAATTGGGAAAATCTCGTTTATGGCCGCCAAAGTATGCTCGATGATGTGCAAAGCGCCGCGCTGCGAGTAGCTGATGTACTGGTCGGTCCCGGCGCCGATCACCAGTTCGCCCTTGTCCGACTGGCTCATGTAGGCGTGCACGGTGTTCGACATCACCACGCACGGGAACACCGGCTTAACCGGCTCTGACACAAGCGCCTGCAAGGGATAGCTCTCCAGTGGGAACTTGAGCCCCGCCATTTCCATCACCACTGATGAATTACCCGCTGCCGAAACACCGACCCGCCCGCACTTGATCGCGCCGCGAGTCGTCTCTACGCCAGTCACCCGGCCATCCGGACCGCGATTAATCGCCGTCACCGCACAGTTCTGGATGATATCGACCCCCAACGCAGCTGCGCCGCGGGCATAGCCCCAGGCAACGCTATCGTGTCGCGCGGTACCGCCGCGACGCTGCAGCGCCGCCCCCAGCACCGGATGCCGCGCGCCCGGATCAATGCTGAGCGGCGGGCAGTAAGCCTTGGCCTGCTGCGGGGTCAGCCATTCATTGTCGACACCGTTGAGCCGGTTGGCGTGGATATGGCGCTTGAAGCTTTGCACGTCATGGACATTGTGCGCGAGCATCAACACCCCGCGCTTGGAATACATGACGTTATAGTTCAGCTCCTGGCTCAGCCCATCCCACAGCTTGACCGCGTGATCATAGAGGTGCGCGCTTTCATCATAAAGATAGTTTGAGCGAATGATCGTGGTGTTGCGGCCGGTGTTGCCGCCGCCGATCCAGCCCTTTTCCAGCACCGCGACATTGGTGATCCCGTATTTCTTGGCCAGGTAATAGGCCGCCCCCAGCCCATGCCCGCCGCCGCCGACGATGATTGCATCGTACTGCGGCTGGGGTGCAGCATCGGGCCATTGCTCGGGCCAGTCCTGATGCGCGTTAAGCGCCTTGGCAAACAGGTTGAGCGCGCTGAACCGAGTCATTGGCCGGCTAGCTCCGGCGTATAAATTAGAAGCATTGTGCAGCCGTTCGCACTCCCCGAGCGGTGCATCGCCCCCGCCGCGCGGACTACCAGATCACCCGCCGCATAGCTGTGTTCTTCATCGAAAAAGTCGCCTTCAAGAACATAGACCTGCTCGACTTCGGGGTGGAAATGCGCCTCGCCGAGCGGACCCGGTTCGACTTTCATCAGCAAGGTGCGGTAGCCCGAAGGATCGTCGAGCAGGCGCTTAATCACGGCGCCCGGGCTGTCTTCGCTCCACTCAGTCGCGGCGCGCGCGCGGCTTGATCCGCTCTGGGGCAGGCTGATCATCGACGTGTCCTTTCGAGCGCGGCCAGGCTCTGCCCAACGTAGTATTCCTTGAAATGCTCGACCAGCTTTTCTTCGGGAGCATAGAGTCCTTGCCGGTAACCGTCCGTCAGAATGCCTTTGTGATTGAGCGCGGCAAGATAGCCATCCTGCAGATTGGTCGCGCGCCACACGGCGGCCAGGTTTTCAATCTCGTAATTCACCCCCTCCACCGCATCTTCGTGGACCAGCCAACTGGTACGCAACAGCGTTTTGTCAGCAGCCAGCGGCGTCAGCGAAAAGGTCAGCACATGGTCGCAGCAGAAGTGGTTCCAGTTGTTGGGTTCGGTCCAGATCGACAAGCTGGAAGTCTCCGGCGCTGTGAACGGGCCGAGCAATTTCTGCGATGCAACCTGGCCATTGATCGTTTGTGAAACCGCGCCATTGGCCAGCGCCAGCCGCGCCACCCGGTGCCACCAGTGATCGGGAAATTCGATCAGGTCATGATCAATGCCCAGCGCCTGCCACTCCGCGCGCTTGGCCGCATGATGCTCCAACGCTGCGGCCTCGGCATTGCCATCTTCGGGCAAGCCTTTACCAAAGCCGCTATTGCCCAGGCACGAAACCAGCTCGGGATGGTTCGCATCGCAGTGATAGCACTCGCGGTTGTTCTCCATCACCAACTTCCAGTTGGCGTTCTCGATCAGATCATCCTGCACCGCGACCTTGCAGTGTTCGAGATCGTACCGGCCGATCTGCGCGGTGATGTCGGCCTTGACCTGGCTCATGTCGGGCGGGTCGTCGCTCAGGCAGATGAAGATCAGCCCGCCGACATTCTCGAGCGCAACTGGGGTCAGACCGTGCAACTTCTTGTCGAACTCCGGCCCCATGTTGCGCGCACCCAGCAGCGAGCCATCGAGATTGTAGGTCCATTGATGATAGGGGCAGATCAGCTTGGCCGCGTGGCCCCGCTGCGCCTCGCACACCCGTGCGCCGCGATGACGGCAGGTGTTGAAGAAGGCGCGGACCTCGCGGTCCTTGCCGCGCACGATGATGACTGAATTGTTCGCCATTTCGAACAGGAACCAGTCACCTGGCCGTTTGATATGAGCCACCGTGCAGGCAAACAGCCACACGCTCGGCAGCAGCACCTGCGTATCAAAGTCGAAAGCTTCCTGCCCGACGTAAAGCTGCTGCGGCAGCGTGTGGCCCTTGCGGTCCTGACGCAGCAGGCGTTCGGTGTTGGCAAAGTGCGCAGTCATTCGCGCAGCCTGTCGTTGGCTGGATCGAACGGTGAGTCTTCGATGATCGTCGCCCGGTAATCGGTGCCCAGGATAGCGATGTCGAAGCTTGCCCCCATCTGCGCCAGCGGCGGCGGCAGCATCGCCATCGCCAGCGACTTGCCGGTGCGCCAGCCATAGCCCCCCGAGGTCGCCCGGCCGACCAGCTCGCCATCGCGGAAAATCGCTTCGGAGCCGCGCGCGTCGGCATCGGTGACGCCGTGCACCTCCATCGTCACCAGTTGCCACTTGTCACCTACGTCATGCGCCGCAAACAGCGCATCGCGGCCCAGGAAAGCCGGCTTCTTGGTGCTGATGAACCGGCCGAGCCCGCTTTCATAGGCCGAGTATTCGATCGACAGCTCGCGCGGGATCAGCTTGTAGCCCTTCTCCAGCCGCATCGAATCCATCGCCTTGATCCCAAACGGCTTCAGCCCAAATTCGACGCCGACCTCGAACAGCTTGTCGAAGATATAGTTCTGCATTTCGATCGGGTGGTGGATCTCCCAGCCGAGTTCGCCCACGAAGTTGACCCGCAGCGCCTCGACCTGCGCGATCCCGATGCTGATGGTTTTGCCGGTCAGCCACGGGAACGCCGCAGTGGAGAGATCAGCATCGGTCAGCTGAGCGAGAACGTCCCGCGACTTGGGCCCGGCCAGCACCAGCACGCCCATCGCGGTGGTCAGGCGTTCGAACTCAACCGAGCCATCGCGCGGCATCGCCTTGCGCAGATAGTCGTGATCGTGCCGCTCATAGGCGCCCGCCGAAACCAGGAAGTAGCTGTCATGGCCTTCCTTATAGACGGTGAATTCGCTGCGCACCCCGCCCCGGGTGGTGAGCAGATAGGACAGCGTGACCCGCCCGATCTTCTTGGGCACGGCATTGGTCAGCAGACAGTCCAGCCAAGCTTCTGCGCCCGGCCCGGAGATGCGACATTTGGCAAAGGCGCTCATATCGAGCAGCCCGGCG